>JASFFM010000146.1:0-9383 GCA_050124295.1 Desulfobacterales bacterium
GCGTGTTTCCGGTGTAGACCTTAAGCTTCTTGAATAGCTTACGGCCCAGACGATTTTTGGGCAACATCCCTTTCACGGCAAAACGAATCAAATCTTCAGGCCGTTTTTCGTGCAGTTTCCGGGCACTGATGGAGGTCAAACCGCCGATATAACCGCTGTGGCGATAGTAGTGTTTCTGATCCCACTTGCGTCCGGTCAAGGTTACTTTATCCGCATTGATCACCACCACCCAGTCTCCTGTGTCGACGTGGGGGGTAAAGGCCGGGTTGTGCTTCCCGCGTAGATGGGTCGCCACGGTCGTAGCCAGACGCCCGAGAACGGCGTCCTCCGCATCAATGACATACCACTTGCCTGGATTGTCCGCATTTTTCGCGCTGACTGTGTACTTTTTCACTTTTTCAACTCCTGTCGATAAAAGAATCTGAGACTATTAATTAATTCTGTAAGGCGTGTCAAGATTTTTTTGGAATTGGCCTTCATGGCACGGCTTGTCACCGTCGATAAGCAGGCATTCAGGCTGGTTTGACAGGGCAACCCAATTAACCTATAGCAACGATACCCCTTTCGTCATCAGGAAGGGGCGGCGGGCGGCCCCTGCCCCCTAATGGAGGGCGACACCAAGCGTATCTGCCATGCTTGAAACTGAAATCAAATTTTTCCTGCCAGACCTCGACATGTTCCGACGCCGTCTCCAGGCGTCTAAGGCCATTTCAGAAGGAGTGGTTTTTGAGACCAACTACCGTTTTGACAATGCTCAAAACCAACTGCGCGCCGAACGCTGTCTGCTGAGGCTCCGCCGCGATCGCCACAATATACTGACCTTTAAACGTCCGCATCCCGCCGGCGGTCGCCAATTCAAAACCCATGAAGAGTTGGAAATCAAGGTTTCCGACTTCGCTACGACCTGCCAGATGCTGGAAGCGATTGGATTTCACTGCGCCCAAATCTATGAAAAACGCCGTGAAACATTCGTAATGGATGACGTCGAGATTTGTCTGGATCAGCTACCGTATGGCGATTTCGCCGAAATCGAGGGCGCACCGGACACGATTCCCAGCATGGCAGCACACCTCGGTCTTGAATGGCGGCATCGCATTCTGGCCAACTATCTGCAGATATTCGAAGCCCTTCGAAAATCCTTGCATCTGACCTTCAACGACGTCACCTTTGCACATTTTCAAACGGTGTCGGGCGATTGGCGATCGATCATTCGTCAGTTCGAGGCCGGCGCGACACGATGACCGGCCGCCAGCGACCCCTTTTTTCCGTCCTGACCCTCAACCTCCGTTTTGGTCTGGCCGATGACGGTCCGAACGCCTGGCCCCACCGCCGTGAAATCTTGCGCCAATTGATCAATGCCCACGCCAGCGATTTCATGACCTTTCAGGAAGCCAATGATTTCCAAATTGACTTTTTGGCCGATTGCCTCCCGGATTACGATGTTATCGGGCAGCGCGATCCGGCACCGCCCTTCTGGCAAAATAATATCGTCTGCTATCGTCCGCCGTGGAAACTCGAGTGCTGGGAACACTTCTATCTCAGCCCTACGCCTGATATTCCCAGTCGCTTTACCCTCAGCCGTTGGCCACGGCAATGTACCCTGGGGCGTTTCCGCAACGGCCGGCACGATATCGTCTGCGGCACAACCCATCTGGATTTTGACGAGGCGGTTCAGGTTGCCAGCGCAGAGATTATCTTGCGGCGCACCAACCGCTTGGCCGCCCAACGGCCCGTCGTCCTGACGGGGGATTTCAACTGTCCCCCGACCTCGGCCTGCCACGATCTTTTCACCCACGAGCAAGTCGACCGCAATCAGCACCACAAGGCCTTTCATAACGCCCTGGCACCAACGTTTCCGGGAACCTTTCACGGTTTTCAAGGCGGTGGCGGCCGAACCTGTATCGACTGGATCCTCTACCGGGGCGCCATCAGGCCTCGAAAGGCCCGCATCATCCCTTTTCAGGCCGGCGCCCGTTTTCCTTCGGATCATTATCCGGTGGCGGCAGAATTCTTACGGGAGATCTAAAACGGGCCCAAAGGGTGGTGGCACCTGACCCAGGGAGCAAATCCGTTGCCCTGCGTCATCGCCATGGGAGGGATATGGCGGGTCGGTTACAGGTCAATGACCGGCTTGCTGGCGGCGGAAAGTTTTTTCTCGCGAATGGTTTCCCTCTGATCAACCTGACGCACATCGGCATTGAGCCGGCCGCCTTCCTGAACGACAAGACTCCGGCAGTGAACCCGCCCGCTGCATTGCCCGGTCGGGAGAATTACGAGTTCCCCAGCAGCATGAACATCGCCTTCAAAACGCCCACCGATGGTCATACGCTCGACCTTCATATCGGCATTGGCAACCCCTTCTTCGGCAATCGTCACCGTATCCCCGGTAAGTTTGCCTCCCACGCGACCACGGATCAGCAACTCACCGGCAAACTGGATGGTCCCCTCGAAAGAAAATCCATCGTCGACAATCGATATAAACTTTTTCTTGCGGGTCAAGGCTGTACTCCTGAGTCTTCTTGGGTTTTGGGCGGCGGCAATTTAAGCCCCAACGGAGCGGCCATCGCATCGCTGTCATCGGAGGGGCTTGGTGGCGCACTGGCGGCTTCGGGCGGTGGATCTTTTTTGGGGATATCCAGTGAAACCTCAAACGGTTTTTCGAGCAACGGTTTTCCATCCAGCGTGTAGGCATAGACAACCGCACGCACAAAGCTGGTGCCAGGTTCGGCGAACTTACGCTGCAGCCTCATGCGCATGAACCGTGATATGGAAAAACGGCGCCCCCGATTGCCCACGGGCTGGCCATCTCGCAGCAGAACGGAAGGGACCGCCAAGCGCAAGGGAGACGAATTTTCTTTGGTATGCAAAACAACCACGGCCCGTCCCCCGGCAGGCACCTGCCCGATATTCTTGATCACAAATTGGGCTTCGACATGCTCGGTATCCGCCAGATAGGTCACCTTCAAGCCCTCCACATCCACCTTGGGCAGGCTTTTTTTTTCGGGCTTGGCGACCGTTGCTGCGGCGACAGGCGTCGGTTCGGCGGCAGCGGGCGGCGGCTTGGCGCCGGCACGGTCGGTGGCGTCCGATTTTTTAGGACCACGCTCTGGACGGGGCAATTTTTGGGCACTTTTTCGTGCCGCAGCTGCTGTCGTGGCTGGCTTGGGTTCGCTCTTGGTGGATTTGGCCACCTGGGCTTCCATGCGCACGGCGCGGGCTTTCAAAACCTCATTTTGTTGCTGAATGGCGGCGATTTCCTCCTGCAAGGCGTCGACCTGGTCCGAAAGCGCCATCTGTTTTCGCAACGTTCCCCCATAGAGCGTCCCCATCACAGCGGTCAGAACGATCGCCCCGACACTTAGTCCCACGATGGCCCAGAATTTCTGGCGAAAATGGCGAATACGACGTATCCGTCCCTGCCCGTCGACCAGCAGGACGGTCCAGCTCTTTTCAACTTTGGAAGCGATCGTTTTGTTTTTCATCGTCGATGATCCCAGGTATCGTGCCGCGCTAAAATACTTTGGCTTGACAGGGAACAAGTCATCCGTTCTTGCCTGAGATGCGGATGATTGTTCCGGGAGCAACGCCAATTTGGCGACCGGCGTGCCCCTGATTAACGGCAATTTCGAGGGTATCGCGACTGCCGATGGTCGCCAGCAATGCACCAACGGGTCGGGCATCGTAAGACGATGCCAGGGGCAGGGTCCATCTACCCCCGGTGTCGACAACCAGATTTATTTCCAGATCATCTTCAAGAATGGATGTCAATAGCGCACGGTCAATATTGGTCACCAAATTGCCAAATCCGTCCACGCTACGGACGACCCCCTTTATGATTCCGCCCTTGGGCGGGCCTGCCGGAGACATATCCAGGCAGACCAAATTATGGATCGCCTGGCGGGGACCGAGGTTTTCGGGAGGCCCTCCGGAGGCCAGGTAACCGGCAACCGGCGCGATGATATCCCGACCGTGGAAGGTCGTACTGACAGCTTCCGCAAACAGGGCACGATTGGTCACACGCCGCACGGAAATCAGATGGCCCTGGACAATCAACTCGGAGAGCAGACCGTTATCCGGGCAAAGAAAGCCGAAGGTCTGGGTTCGCGCAAAAACGATATCCCGCTTGCCGCCTACACCGGGGTCCACCACCATGACATGCAGGGTCTGCTCGGGGAAATAACGGTAAGCGGCAGCGATCATGGCCGCCGCCTGGCGGATATCGTGGGGGGCGACCTGATGGCAGAGATCAACGATCACCGCTTGGGGCGCCCGGCGCAAAATAGCGCCCCTCAGAACGCCGGCATATTCGTCCCGGTCTCCGAAATCGGTCAACAGCGCTATCGTGGATGACAATGGCCCCATTATATGGTCATTCGCGGAACAACCCCTGTTGGTAGCTCACCCCCAGGTGTTCGTAAGCCGCCTCGGAGGCGCGACGGCCGGATGAGGTCCGCATTAGAAACCCGAGTTTGAGCAGATACGGCTCCACGACATCCACCAGGGTGTCAGTTTCTTCCTGTAGGGTGGCGGCCAGGGCTTCAATGCCCACCGGACCGCCGCGATAATAATCGATAATGGTCCTCAGATAGCGCCGATCCAGCTTGGTCAGTCCTTGGTCATCGACGCCCTCGAGGGCCAGGGCTGCCGTCACCGTCTGGACGGTAATCCGACCCTGCGCCCTAACCTGACTAAAATCCCGCACCCGTTTCAGCAGCCGATTGGCGATTCGGGGTGTTCCCCGGCAGCGGCGGGCCAGTTCCCGGGCGGCGTCTTCATCAATGGGTACCTTCAGAAGGGCGGCGGATCGTTTGGTAATGGTTACCAGGTCCACGATCGAGTAGAAATCCAGACTGCGCATGATACCGAATCGATCACGCAAGGGTGCCGAGAGCAACCCCACCCTGGTGGTAGCTCCCACCAGACAGAATCGGCGCAGGCGGTAACGATGACTACGGGCGTGCACGCCTTTGTCGAAGACAAAATCGATCGCGAAATCCTCCATGGCCGGATAGAGGAGTTCCTCAACCGATTTCGGCGTACGATGAATCTCGTCGATGAACAGAATATCCCCGTCTTCAAGGTGGGTCAGCACCCCGATCAAATCGCCACCTTTTTCAAGTGCCGGTCCCGAGGTCACGGTCAGGGCACCGCCGGTTTCGTTGGCAATGATGTGCGCCAAAGTTGTCTTGCCCAGACCAGGAGGACCGTGAAAAAGTACGTGATCTACGGGCTCATTGCGCAACTGGGCTGCTTCAATGGCGATACGCAAGCTTTCCACCGCCTGATTCTGTCCGACATAGTCGTCCAGGTTTTCGGGACGCAAAGAGAGGATTTCAGATTCAAGGTCCTGAGCCGTCTCTTGCTCGGAAAGAATCCCTTTGGGACCTGAAGAAAAAGTGAAAACGTCATCGCTCATGCGAATTCTTCACCGCGATATATTTCGTCAAACAGCTCTTCCGGACTTCCAATCGCCGGGTTGCGCGCCTTGGCATTGCTAATCATACGTGTGGCATCGACACGCTTGTGTCCCAGCTGCCGCGTGAGAACATCGAGGACCAGCTGCGTGAAATCTTCTTTGGGCGGTTCGGGTGGCCGTGGTCCCCTGTGAATCAGGGCAAACTTGTCCATTTTTCCCGATAGGGTGGCCACAATTTTTTGGGCCGTACGGTGGCCCACGCCTTTCAGACGCCGCAAAGCGGCCGTGTCACCGTTTTCGATGGCCCGCGCGATATCACGCACCGGTATATTCATGGCCTTGACCGCCTTTAAGGGGCCAATATCTTCGACCGATATGAAATACTGGAAAAACTCCTTTTCGACCTCCATGTTGAAGCCGATCAAGACCGGTCTCGGTTGTCGCTCGGTCTGGTGAAAATAGATGTAAAGCTCAAGCGCATCTCCGATCGCCTTACCTTTGATGGTTTCCATTACCACGGTGGGAAGAAGTACTTCGTATCCAAGCTGATTGGCCAGGATCATTATCCGTTCTTCTTCGATTTTGAGAAGTCTGCCTTCAATATATCCGATCATGGTATCTTTCGACCATCCGTTGCCGAGAGGCTCGCATGTCAGGTTTTTTGACGGAAAAGGCCGATAAGCGCCAGGCCCAAAGCGTCGGAAGCATGAAATGGCCGAATGGGCTTTTCCAGCTTTAATGCATGCCGGACGGCCTTTTCCAGCTGTCTTTTGCTGGCATTCCCATTTCCCGTTAATACCTTCTTGGCCTCTCGCACCGGGATCTCTTGGGTCGGCACTTTGATATGAAAACCTGCCAAAAGGATAACACCGGTGACTTTACCCAGCAGAATCCCAGACTGAGGATATTTGTCCAACGAAAAAATATCTTCGACCACCATCAGATCAGGCGCCTCTCGGTGCAAGACGTCGAGGAGTTTATTATAAATGGTCTCGAGTCGCTGGGCCTGCTCATTTTTAGCAGACGTCGCGATACAACCGAAAGCGAATCCGTCCACGCGCAGACCGCGTCCATGGACGATGCCGATGCCTGTTTCGGCAAGGCCGGGGTCAATACCGAGGACTTTCATGGGGAATGAGGGCGCCGAATGTCCATGCGTTCACCAGACCTTATTGTTTGATTTTCTGGGCGGCAATTTTGGCTTCGGTCGATCGGGGATAGCGATCGATCAAGTCCTTAAAAATCAAGCGAGCGTTTTCTTTATCGCCCAGTTCAAGAAACGACATCCCCTGTTTGAGGAGCGCGGCCGGCACTTTATTGCCCTTGGGAAAGTTTTCGATCACCTTCTGGTATTCTAAAATGGCCTTTTCGAACCAATTTTCGCGAAAATAGGTCTCTCCGATCCAGAATTGGGCATTATCGGCCTGATCGGATCGGGGGTATTTTTTCAGCAGGGATTCAAAGGCCTTGCGCGCACCTGCGAAGTCTTCTTGGTCAAAAGCTTTTTTCCCCTGGTCGTAAAGGGAGATGTCTCCCGTTTTCTTGGTTGTTCCCCCGGCCGTGCCGGTTGTTCGAGCACCGCCGCCGGCAGCCGCCTTAACGTCGAGATACTTCTCGATCTTGGCCAGCCTGAGATCAAAGGCTTGCAGACGCGCATCCATGTCGGCAATATGCTGTTTGAGGCGATAATCATTTTCGTCCATCCGGCCGCCCAGGAGCTGCAATTCTCGCTTAAACGTTTGAAACTCCGCGCGCATTTCAGCCTTGTAGTCGCTGAACGACTGGTACTTTTCATCCCGGTCGGCTCCGAAGCTGGAAAGATCTTCGCGTGTGGCGATATATCTCTTCTCCAGATCAGCATATTTATTCTCCAGGGAAACCGTTCGCCTATCCAGCGTTATGGCGTCTTGTCGTGTTGCACAACCGGCCATCAAGATAACCCCGACCGCAAGGCACAGCAACGATTTTTTCATGATATTGTCCCGGTTTGCAATGATTATTAACAGTAAAAAAAACTGCCCGCCGACAAGCAGCGGGCAGTTTTGAGTCTGCGGTAACATTGATCGGCAAGTACCCAGGATACCGTGTCCAGCATGGCACCTTTGCCGGATACGGACTATTTGATTTTGAACTGACCGCGTCGATTCTTCGCCCAAGCCTCTTCGTTGTGGCGGGTATCCAGCGGTCGCTCTTCTCCGTAACTGATCGTTGATAGACGGGAGGAGGAGATACCCAAATCGACCAGATAAGCCCGGGCACTTTGGGCCCGCCGTTCACCAAGGGCAAGATTGTATTCATTGGTGCCGCGTTCGTCGCAATGCCCCTCAATCACGACCGTGGCGCCGTCATTGGCCTTGAGCCAGGCAGCCTTCTGTTTCAATGTGGCCTGGGCTATGGCGGACAGGGCCGCACTGTCAAAACCGAAATAAATATGTTCGTTCAGGAACTGATTCATTTCCTGTTCAGCCGCCCTTTGCGCAGCGTCAGCTTCCAGATCTTGGCCACCAGTGGTCGACTCGGAAGTATCAGCGGGTGGGGTGGTCTTCTGAGTGGTGTCTTGATCCACCCCCGTCTGTTGAGCGCAAGATGTCATTAACATCAATCCGGGCACCAGCACCAGCAGGGCCAGGATCGTCCATAATCGTCTTCGCATTTTTCCTCCTTTCAACAACCGAAACATATTTAGTTAAGGTGCTTATTAGGCGACCATTGGGGATTGGATTGTTCGCCCGGCAACGTCAGCAGCCGGCGTTGATCGGTTCCAAACGCCGTCATCACAAAGATACGCGACTTTCCTTCGCGTGAGGAGCTGAAAACGATCATGCTGCCGTCCGGCGACCAGGAAGGCGATTCGTTATTGCCCGCATTGCGGGTCAACTGAACCGGCGGACGACCATTGAAACCGATGATAAAAATATCATTTCGACCGCCTTCCATACCAGCATAGGCCAGTTTGTCCCCCTTGGGGGACCAACTGGGCTGGGTGTTATAGCGCCCTTTGAATGTCAGGCGGTCCACGCGTCCAGTATCAAGGTCTTTGACGTAGATTTGCGGGTTTCCGGATCGATTGGAGACGAAGGCAAATTTCTTGCCATCCGGCGACCAGGTTGGGGAGACATCACTGCCCCAACTTTTGGTCAACCTTTTAATAATTTTCCCTTTTCCAGTCAATAGATAAATTTCTTGGTCACCCGTAAAGGATAGCGTCGCGGCCAGTTGCAGACCTTCGAGCGAGGCGGATGGATCTTTTTGAGGAACCCAGGCCGGAGTGATGTTCAGCCCTTTGTTCGCAATTTCATAGCCGCGTTTGTGATGGCGGTGCTTGATGTAGAGAAAGGGACGATTTTTGGGATAGGCCGTGTAGGCCAGCCACTGGCCGTCCGGAGACCAGGCCGGCGACAGCGTAATATTCCGGGTTCGCGTAAAGGGCACCGGGTTGCGTCCGTCAAACTCGGCCATGTAGATTTCCTTGTTGCCGGTGCCCGTTGACACGAAAGCGATTTCACTGTTGAAAAAACCGCGATCGCCCGTGAGATAAAAAATGACCTCGCTGGCGAATTTACGCACAATGCGCCGCATGTCCTTCAAGTTGCCGCGATAGCGCTTGCCGATGACCGATTGCGCTTTAAAGGTGTCAAAGAGCCGCAGTTCCATTTCCACCACATCATCGGTGCGGCGAAGACCTCCTGTGATCAGGAGTTCGGCCCCGATCACCGTCCAGTTGCGGTAGTTAATACTGGCCTCGGTAATGCCGGACGCCCGCGGATCTTCCAGGTAAGCCCCTTTGTCCAAAATATTAAAATACCCCGTAAACTGTAAGGTTTCTGCCAGGAGTTGGGCGGCTTCAGCAGAAGTTTCCCGTGTGGCTCCCCCCTCCGCGAGGGGCTTAAAATCCGGAATCGCCAAGGGGATTTTCTTTAGGAAGGGATTGATCTCGATAAATTCGTCCACGGCCAAGGCCGGCGTT
>JASFFM010000147.1:0-9358 GCA_050124295.1 Desulfobacterales bacterium
CCAGGTGTGGGTATTGTGCCAGTCGACGGGCAACCCGGTCCGTGATCAGGATACCGTTGGTGTTCAGGAAAACAGAACGATACCCCAAGCTGAAAACCACGTCCAAGAGGTCCGATAGGCCCTCCCAGAGCAGGGGTTCGCCACCTGTTAGATGCAAATGCCGATAGCCGGCGGCATAGCCTTCCACGCAAACTTCTCTGGCAAGCTCGAGCGTCAGGCTCATCCCTTCGGCTTGTCCGGCCCGGGCAAAGCAATGGGTACATGAACTGTTGCAGCGCGAGGTCAGTTCGATACTGAGATTTTCGTTGGGGCTGCCCGTATCCTTCAGCTTCACGGCGTACGCCTTCATGATCCTTGCGACCTGTCTGTGAACGGCCGTGCCAGGTCGCGATATTCTTCCGCCAGGCCCGTCATTTGAATTGCATCCAGCTTGGATGCTGCGGAGACCAACTCCAAGCAGATCCTTTCCTCGAGGGCCGCCCAAACACCTGTCTGATGAACCGCCGATTGTAATTTTTCAAAGCGTACGGCATCGTCACTTTGAGATCTTGCATGCCATGCCTGCCGAATTTCCGCCGGCAGACAAAAATAGATGGCGGATTGATTTCCAGCCATAAAATCAACTTCCATGTCCTGTAAATCATCCATCAGTCGCCAGGCAATCCCGAAAGCACCATAAGCGGCCGTGAGTTCTTCCCTGAAGACGCGGCCTTGATTCAACTTGGCCGCCAGGAGCGCTGGGACAATCATCCCCGTGGCCATCTGTTTCCGAAAATGACGACAATAGCCATCCAGCGTTTCAACGTCAGGCGGGCATCCAATGCTTGCGTAATACGCATTAATATAGTCCGTAACGATCTCCGCCCCACCGTCAACACCGGCGGCCAAACGCCTTAGAGCCGCGTTCATTCTCAACCAGGCCTGACTGCGGAGCAGTACCGGGAGATGCGCGGCCGGCAGCTGACCGTCCTTGAGATGATCGTCCAGCGGGTGTAGAAATAGCGCCATGGCATGCGCGGTTTTGGAATGCTGGCCATCTTCCGCCGAGAGCACACCGCGATCAGTGTCCATCCGACCAAGCCAGTAAAGGATTGACCAGGACGGCGGAAAATAGTTGCGAAAATAGTCGAATTCCGGGAAAAAGGGCGTTCGAAAATGCTGCATTAATAAAGAGACGGCCTCCGCATGGGTCGCTACCGGCAGCGACCGCAAAAGGGCCATCATTTCGCGGTTCATTTCATGACCAAAGGCGGCCACCGCGTCTGTCGTATTGACATGGCCAAAACAGGGGTCGCGGCCGACAGCGATGGATTTTTCAGATGGCCTTCTTTCCATATCCGCAAACCTGGTTATTGGAATGAACCGCCGTGGGCAGTCCCAAAAGCCGCTTTGATGTAAGCGCTTTCCGCCGTATCAGGACTTGGGGAGACAATGCAGGCGCTCCAAGTCCCAATCCAGATTCATTTCCTTGAAAAGCGCCTCCGCTTTGTCGATATATGCCTGTGCGGTTATGCCGTCCAGCATGCTATCGGGGCTCCCGCGCTCTTGCAGCCGTTGGCCGACTTCAAAATAACTGCGCGACAGTTGGATCCGTGCTCCCAGGCGCTCGCCGGTGCGGATGGATTTACGCCACCACTTTAACGCGGAGGGCGCCTTTCCATTCAGCCAGTAATATACGCCCATCAGGCGGCAGGCTTCCGTTCGATGCTGGGCGACCTTGCGGGTTTGTCGCAACAGCGCACGGCAGGATTTAAGTGCCCGGCGCCGGAGCTTAGGCACATCCAATTTGCGGCCATGGATAATCGCATCCTTGAAACGATAAAGCCACAATTCGGCCTGGCTGCGGCAGAAAACAGAAACCACCCAGGGCACGGTTTCCTCTTCGCTGCGGATCCTATCCGCTGTGTCCAAAGCTTTCTTGGCGGCGACATCGTTATCCATCAGTAGATAGATTTGGGCCTGGCATCCGTAAAAATGGATCAGCGATAATCCGGATTTACTTTTTTTCCCAATTTCGATCCCCGCCCTGATTTCCGCCAACCCCTCCGGGAGGCGCCGAGATTCCATCAATAAAGCCACATTCAGCAGGTGTTTAAATAATAGTGAAAAATCATTTTCGTACACTTCCGCGATATCGCTCAATCGATCCACAAGCCATTCGACCGAGGGCAGATCGCCCTGGTAGAGTTTTGGAAATCCATGCCAGTAATAATGTAAAGAGACGGAGTAGAATTCACCGATGGCAAGATTGCGTTTGACCAAATCGTCATCATGTCCATTTATTTCATTCCAGTACCCGGCAAAATAATTCAAACTCGTCTGAAGAAGATCGTGAGTGATCATCTGTCGCGCATCCTCTCTGTCCAATCTGCTTTGCGCAACAGTCATAATCCGTCGCCCCAACCCGAAGGAGAGGCCTGTGAAGGTAAACATCGAGCTCGCACTGATGAACATGCCGGGCCCTGTTGGGAAATGTCTGAAATCAAATTTTGTAAATCTTTTATAGAAGTAAAACGATTCGATAAAAAACCGCTGCGGGTAGATGACCACCAAGGCCTGACATTTCTTGTAATACAGATCGATCGCCTCACAGTCGTGCGCTGTCGGTGTCTTTTTTAGTTTGGTGAATGGAAGGTAGAGCGCGACAAGAAGATGGAAAAAACTATAGGGAATATGCCATAGGTTGGAAACCGGATGTATGGGCGCTTTTCCCCAATAATAGGCCAGCGATCTGTCAAAATATTCGATGGCTTCCTCGTACTGCCCCCGATTATATAATGCGAGGGCAATGTTTTTTTCCAGACGCGCTACTTTGGATGGATCGGCCGTCTCCGAAGATTGTTGCCGGTAAAGTCGCAACGCCTCCATATAGTAATGAAGGGCCTCACTCGAAGCGGACGATTTCAGGGCTTCCTCGCCGGCCTTTACCAAGGCATCCTCGGCCTTTTCAAGATGTTCCGCGCGGCTGTAGTGAAACGCCAGCATCCCGTAGAAAGCGTGCAGTTTTTTAGCAAACACTTTCTCGATGGTGTCAGCCACCTTCAGGTGCAGGGCCTTGCACCTCTCTGGCAGAATAGAGGCATACGTTACTTCCTGGGCCAGAGCGTGGTTGAAAAGGTACTCCAGCTCCTCCATCCTTTTCCGCTCGCGAATCAGCTGGGTCTCTTTCAAATAGGAGAGGCGATCATCAAGATTGGTAACCGAATCGGCCACCACCGATAAAATCCGGTAAAAAAAACTGCGGCCGATCACTGCGGCCACTTTCAGTAAATCGTGCGTTTCCTGCTCCAGCCGGTCAATACGGGCCATTAGAACATCATTTATCGTATTCGGGATGGTGACCTGATTTAACTTGGGCGTCACTTCAAGTTTGCCGCCTTTTACGACCACCGCCCCCTCGTCGATAAACGAGCGCACGACTTCTTCGATGAAGTAGGGGTTGCCGCCGGCGCGCTGGATAATCTGATCGACAACGGTATGATGCCCGCCTCGAAAATTAAGCACGTTGGCAATGAGAATTTCGCTTTTACGCGGGCCCAGTGGGTCCAGAGGTATTTCAACGCTGTGCAGAGAGGGCCGGGCCTTACAGGTATCAAGAATGCGCTGCCCCGTTTCTTCGTGATCGGGTCGAAACAGATGGATAAAAAGAACGCGTTCTTTCTCCGCCAGGCGGAATAATGATTCCAAAAGTTCGATGGAGCTCTTGTCGGACCAATGCAGGTCGTCGATTACAATGACCAGCGGTCGTGTTTGACTCAGGCGGGCAAATAAATCCCGCATATTCTTGCGGATCATCTTTTCAAGCGATTCGCCTTCGACCCCCTCTAATCGCCTGCGGTACGGAACGGGTAGCGTCAGCCCCATCAACGTGGCCACAAAGGGCAGGACGTCACCCGCCTGCTCCTGGAAGAGTTCCCGCACGGCGATATCCAACTTGATGAACGCCTCGGACGCTCCGTCATCGACACTGATATAGGCCCACTGTTTCAATAAATTCACGATGGGATGAAAACTCAGGTTGCGGCCCATTGAAACGGCGCGGCCTTCCAGCAGCAATACCCGTTGCATGATTTCGCGCTGTTTCAACTCGGCCAGAAGGCGCGACTTGCCGATACCCGCCTCACCAAAAATATTCGCGACTGATCCGGCACCGTTGATCAGCTTGGCGACCTGTAGTTCCAATTTATCCAGCTTGCTCTGCCGGCCCACCATTTCTGAAAAGAGGAGGCGTTCGGAACCCAGGCGCGGGCGACGAATATCTTTCCGGCCGGGCAGCAGCTTGTAGACAGGGATGCTTTCCCCTTTGCCCTTGATGATTTTTTTGCCCAAATTCTCAAATTCGAACATTTCGCGCGCCTGCTTATAGACTTCATGCGTTACATAGGTCGTCCCCGGTTGGGCCAGACTCTCCATGCGTGAGGCCAGATTGACCGTATCGCCGACGGCCTTGAATTCGACCCTCAAGTCATTGCCGAGGGAGCCTACCACGACCGGGCCGGAATGGATCCCGATCCGCATGCGAACGGGATCCAGGCCCTCCCTCATTTTACTGAAGAGGGCCATTTCCCGATGGATGGCGCGGGCCGCCCAAAGCGCGCGCGGGGCAGCGTCCTCCAGTGCAATGGGGGCACCAAACAGGGCCATGATGCCGTCTCCGGTCATTTCGTTGATGGTGCCCTCGTAATCATTGACCTGCCGGATCAGGATCTCGTAGATCTGCCCCATGACCGTGTAGGTCGCCTCCTCCCCGAGACGATCCGCAAAGGCGGTAAATCCTTCCATGTCACAGAACATGACCGTAACTTGTCGACGTTCACCCTCGATGGCATCGCGCTGGTGGAGAATTTTTTGGGTCAGACCCTGGGGCAGATAGCGTTGGAGCCGGGCCAGTTTTTCATCCAAGGAGGGAGGAGAGAAATTGGCATGCGCAGTGGCATACAGAAAGGTGCCGCACTGATTGCAGAATCTGGCACCCTCCGGGTTTCCAAAATGGCATATAGAGCATTGCATTCCGTCAATTCCCGAAAGGATGCGTTCGCATACAGTACAATTCGTCATGGAAAAAAGAGGAAAGGCTCCGCCGCAGGGCAGATTCACGATTTTTTTCATTAAATCGGTCAGTTGTCAAGTATCATATTGTTCCTTTCAGCACCGGGCAACCGGTGGGAAACGTTTGTCTCTGAGCCAGACCACGACCCGGCTGCTTGGCTGTAACCTCTTTTCGAAACAAGCGCCTTTGCTCGCCCGCGCGTATTGAAAATCCGAATACCGTTCCTATGGTTGAACGTTATGATATATACGCCCCATTCCTTAATTTTAACGGCAAGGAGGTTTGTATGCCTTATTTCCTGAAGACAACCCCCCCGGAAGCGGCGCGCGGCCGCCTCAAGGTGACTTACGCCACCCTGGAGTCCATGTTCATGATGGTCCCGAAAATATTTGTGGCCCAGAGCATCCGGCCGGATCTGCTGGAGCCCATTGTGACCTACGTCAGGCGCCTGATGATCGAAGACCATGCCCTGCCGCGCAGCACCAAGGAACTGATTGCGACCCATGTCTCTCAGCTCAATGCCTGTGCCTACTGAGTGGATGCCCACAGCGCCATGGTCATGGCACAGGGTTTCACCCAGGAGCAGGTCAAAAGCATTATCGACGATGTCGACGGATCAGAGCTTATCGACGCCAAGACCAAGAAACTCCTGCACCTGGCGGAAAAAATTACCCGTCACGCCCACAAGGTTACCCAAGAGGATATTCAAGGGCTGATGCAAGGCGGCTGCGAGGAGGAGGAAATCTTCGAGGCCGTGGCGGTGACGTCACTTTTCAACTACATGGACCGCATGGCGGACGCCTTGGGCGCCCCGGTGGAAGGCTTTCAGGAGATGATGGCCCAGATGGCCGGAAAATAGGAATTTCCTCACACGATTTTACGAACGCGGCGGTTCGGCACTTCAGGCTCAGTGAGGATACGTGCACGGGCTATAAAGCGGCTTTTTTTTGGTATTATATCTCCCTTTGTCCCGCGCCGAGCATTGGCGGGGTGGGCGGTATACAGCGCGCGGACGTCTGCGCGATAGCCCCTTGCGCGTGTTCCGGCCACCGCCACGACGCGCAGGCTTACGCGGGACACGGGCGTTTTCTTTGGCATCGTTTTCTATCCCCTGAAAGAAAATGAAGCAACACAGGATGAATAACACCCCGGATTGGTAGGACCTCTGCAGATCATTGACCAGGCGAGGCGGTTTAGAATATAGCTAAAGGAGCAAGGCAGAAACCTCCCAGGTCCCTGCCTCGCTTGTTTTTCTCAGGTTAAAGGCCCGACGAGACCATGTCAGCCTTCCAGAATACGATCGAGCCGCTCCAGGTCGTTCAACAGCCGCCAGGAGCCACCGCCGGCTTCGACCCGCTTCTTCCACCCCTCGACCCGTTTGAAATACAAGCGCGGGTCCACGTTATCGCTGCGCAGCTTGGTGACGTTGAGGGCGATGGCCTGGCAGCCGTCCATCTCCAGTGGGAAATCCCGGATGTGGCCCTTGGCCAGGTCTTCTTGCAGATCGGAGAAAATCAGGATATACCGCTGCCCGGCCCCGGTTTCGTTTAGATATTGCACCGCCTGAACCACACCTCCGGTGATGTCCGTATGGGAACTGCCTGGGGAGCGGGCGATGAACTGCTCGACCTTGTCTTTGAACATGTGTTTCTGTTTGGTGGCCATGGAAGGGCGCCGATCAAAGGTGACCTTGGCGATGATATCCTTTTCGCTGAAACTACCGCTGTCGATCCGCGCCACGGCCAGTGAATCGCCCGGTTCAAAGGTTCCCAGAAGGTAGTTGATGATGGCCTTGGCCTTGTCGATTTCCACCCTGTAAGTCCCGGAGGTATCCAGCAGCAGGAACACACTGCGGGCCCGGCTGGTGGTATCGGCGCAGCCGCCGAAGATCAATACGCCAACCAGAATGATGAGCGTCATCCGCTGTTTCATGATGTCTCCTCCGCCAGATGATCGGTTTCCGAGGTCTGGGCATCCTCCCCTGGAGATCGCTTTTCAATCAGCAAACGCTCGATCCAGAGGGATGGGAATATGGCCAGATCGTATAGGTTGATAAAAAATTCCCCGCCGTAACGGGCGACATTACCGAGCAGGCGAAAGGTAAACGCCAGAGCACCCAGGATGGCCGCCGCAAGTGCGCCCATCACCGTGCGCGAGGCGTGCACAAAGGATTCTAAGGGAATGGCCACGAAAGCCAGGGCAAATGGCAGGATAAACCCCATGACCATCTGACCGACGGTGGGGATCAAACTGTTGGTCGTGGCCACGACCTCGACATCGGCCAGGGACTGGCGCAGGGCGTGCATGTCCGCCGCCAGTCGGTCCCGCATGAAGGCCAGTGACGATTCCACGCCCGCCATGATAAATAGAATCGTGAAGGTAATCCAGATCATGCGGCGGCGGGTTTTATCGTCCATCCGGCCGATCACGGGGAAAAGTCGGGTGATGCGCATGGATTCCATCAAGTAAAGACCCATGGCCAGCTCCACCAGGATAATGACGAGGGCCGCCACGTCAGACGTTTTAAAGCTGCCGATGTAGCTGCCGCCGCCAACCATTTCCGACATGGGCAGGGCAATCAGGTTGAAGTTGATGACCGCGCCGCCAAAAGCAATCAGAAGCACAAACCCGGCAATCACAAACTGCGTCGCCGCCGAGGATGTCAACATACGTTCCGCCTTTCCCGACTCGGTTTGAATTTCATGATATTCCTGCATGCGGTTATCGATGACTGTCGCGCGCTCATTCAAGCCGCTAAACCTTTTGCCCGCCCGATCCAACGCTTCGCTGATCTTGCGCCAGACGGGCATCATTTTATGCAGGACACGGTGTCGATCGCTTGAGATGCGGCGGTATTCATCCATTACCCCCCTGTGCTGGCTGTTGATGGTTTTGTGAATCTGGTCCAGGATTGCCGCCACCGAGGCGTCCTTGGATGAGATCTTGCCCAGCGCAGTAATGGCGTCGACCCAGGTCGGCGCCGGTGGAGGAAGTTCCGAGCTCTTGCGATAGTCTTCGTCCAAGCAGGCGACCTGGTCGGCCATGGTTCGCTGCAGCATGGGGAAGGAGGAGAGATCCCGCTGGATGACATCTTCCACACGCTGGTATTCACGATCGATGACGCGCTCTGTGGTTTCCTTACCCAGACTGAAGAGGATTTCCTTATTCCGGGCACGCAGGCGTTCGCTGGCCAGCATGACGGACCGGGAGGACAGTCGCAGACCGGTGTAGATGACCCGACTGAGGGAAGCAATCGAACGATGGGCCGGCACACGGGCCAGGTAGAGAAGAAAAACCCCGACCACGACCCAGAACAAGGCGGACAAGAGCGGAAGGCTGGGCCAGATATTCAAAAGCTGTGTCAGTGGCATGAGAACCTCCTTTGGTTGAACCAAAAGGTCGATGAAGAAGGAATCGGATCTTGACATTGGGGTCATTCAAGGCACCGCACAAACAAGGCCCCCCGGCTTGCGGGTGACCTTTCGAGGGATAGTAACAAATTACATGCCAGAGTGAATGTTTCCGCGGATGTTGGTGTGGAGGAGCGCAAGGCACCTGAAATCAAATATAAAAATACAGGTTTTTTTTTCGATAAATGGATCTACAGATTTTGATGGTCAACAAATTGCGAGAAAGTATTGATGAATGTATATTTTAGTTCTACGCTATCCCAGTAACCGGAGAAACGCCCCCCTATCGAACCGATTTCATCTGGCGGCCGATCTAAAGTGATCAGATACCGTTTGCGATCTTTATCGGATCCTGTTGCCTCAAGGACCCTTTTTTGGGTAAAGCCAATCCAAATTTAGTTTGGCAGACGGCACGTCAAAAAGATTTTTGGAGCAAAGACCTTGTGACGATGGCCGCCGTCCTCTTCCCGGGGGAGGCTTAGATTTGTCGAAAACCGCGGGGGAAAGTGCATCGCGCAAAGACGGCTCCTGCCAGAGGCGTGCATCGTGCTTTTCGCCGACGGTTCATGAATCTTTTTTGAAAGGGAATGCTCATGCACGGTCAAATCATTCTATCCCCCTTTTTTTTGGATGAACCGGTTCCCGGACTGGAAGAAATCGTGGCGGCCGATTGGATCGTCAACAAACCGGTTTTACCCGAGGGCGCGCTGCAAACCCGCATGACGGTGGTGCACCAGGCCATCGCCCGCCTTGCCGCAGATGCGATCGCGGATGGCGATCGGCCGGTGAGCATTGCCGGGGACTGCTGTGCGGCGATTGGCCTGCTGGCCGGTCTGCAGCAAAGCGGGATTCGGCCGACACTGATGTGGTTTGACGCCCACGGGGATTTCAATACCAT
>JASFFM010000148.1:0-9353 GCA_050124295.1 Desulfobacterales bacterium
CGCTAGGAGGAAGTTGCCGGGATGCATATCCCGCTGTTTGAGGCCTGCGGCGTGCAGACGGGCAATGGCTGCGATCACCAAATGCATGGTTTCCAGACGGTGGTCATGACGGACCACAGAAGCTAATCGTTCCGTCAGGTTTTGATAGTCTTCCATTTCCCGGAAGAGAAGCACGGGGGCCCGCCCGTCGGCAAGAACTCCTTTAAAAAGCAGGTCGGGGGTCGGTATGTGCGCGTTCTGCAGGGCTTGAATGCCTTGAAGTTCGCGCTGGTAGTGTCGATGAGCACCCGAGGCGTCCAGGAAAATTTTGGCGACCACGGGCTGGTCCTGGCGCCAAATCCCACGGCAGACCAGTCGTTTGCCGGGTAAATGGCGGAGAATGGCGGTGCAGGTCAAGGCATGCCCCTTCGCGGCTGTACGGAGCATCAGCCGGAAGGGGGGTGACAGATCACGTCCCTTGGAGCGCACGGTCTGGGTATCAACACCAATCATAGACCCGATTCCAGCATCAATTAATCTCTTCCTTCGAAGAATCGCAAAATGTTTTGGATTTTCTTTTTGTCCTTGCGTGTCAAACGATCACGTCTTTCGTAGTCCATAAAAAAGCGTAACCGTTGCGTTGGCGACAACCGTTGGCGGGCAACTTTATCCAAACAGGCAAGATCTTTGACGAACCACCTGCCCAAACCGGGTCCGCGTCTTATCTGACCGGCTGGGCAGTCGAAGAAAAAGACGGTCGGTTTATCTGACAAGGTGACCAGAATATTGCGCCATTTAAGGTCTAGATGCCCGAATTGTCTTTGATGCAATCGCCGCGTGTAGGCGGCCACCTGACGACTGACGGAAGCCACCCAGGGCCGATTTTTAAAAATGGGGTGGTCCTCAAGATGCAGTGAATTGAGATCCCGGGTATCTTTTAGCTCCGCTGTCACAAGGGCGGCCTGTCTGAATAGGCCGTAGCGCGTTTCCTGACCATAGGCGACCAGAGGTGTTATGGGAATACCAAGCTTTTGGAAATAAAGGAGGTTCTCCCATTCGGCGCGCGGCCGGCTGCGACCGATCCAGCGCCGCAGGCTTTTTCCGCCCGCCTGATACGTCTTGACATAAAATGACGCCTCCGCGACCCGTTTGCGGATAACCCGGCTGATGGGACTCGAGGTGATATACTGGCCGGTGGCGGAGACGGTGATTTTTAATGACCGGAAGGTTTCCGCAACCGGTGTGTTCAGGTAATCAGGTGTTATGGTCCAGAAACTTGGCATGGTGTTGCACTCGGCACCTTGGGGATTTATCCGCTCGGCCGGCTCGCGTTACCGAAAAAGACCCGGATTTTTACGCCGGAACTCACGATATCCGGCCTGGGCACGGCGTTCCACCTCTTTCCAGAAGCGAGGGGCTTCACGGAGGGACACATGCCACGGGCGTTGACTGTATTCCTGAATGAAGCGCAGACGATCCCGTTGTGTCAACCCGATATCCATACTGGAAAAATAGAGCCCGGCCACGTCTTTGATGCGCCACCGGTCCTTGACCCGTCGACGTTGCTCGGCACGGTGCAGATCAATCAAGTATAACAGCGGGAGGGGATCCTGCGGCCCGTCAAGTGGTTGGGAGGTGTCGAGCAGAAAATGACAGAGATATAAATCACGATGCATGATGCCATTGGAATGCAGCGTTCTGGCGATTTGCGCGACGCGTTTGATCAGGGCGCGTTTTAATGCCACGGAAGGCGGTCGCGTCTTCCAATCACGGCAATAATCTTCCAAGCTGACGGTCGGCTTCAACTCCTGGGTAATGATAAACGATTGTCTCCGCGCCGGATTGATTCCTCGCTTTCCATAGCCTGCCAGATGCATGGTGGCGATGCCGATGCGGGTGAGTTTTTCAATGGCGCGCCGCTCATTATCGGCACTGATAATCGGTTTGCGACATTTCAGGAAGCAGGACAGAAGCGCCTTCCACCCGATGCCCATAAATACCTTGGCGAAATAGCCCTGGCCGGCCACCTCGAAGCGAAAGGTACGGCGCCCCTCTTTTTCCCGGTAAACCTGGCCGTCCAGATTCAGTAGCAGGTCATAGATATCTTCGCCTTGCCAGGCCGCTTGCAGGGAATCAGCCAATTTGAGCATGCGGGTGCCCCTCGAGAATGTCCGCCGCTTTCTCCGGCATACTGAAGACATCGTTCTGGGTGACATAGCGCCGACCGTTAGCGCCCCAAACCTCGCGATGGGGAGCGATCAGCATATCCGCCAGCATCCTATTCAGTGTCGCCTGGCGGAAGGGGGTGGGGATCAACTGGCCGGCATCCGCCCGGGCGACATGGTCGGCATAACCGCACACGTCGGTGGCTAGAACAGGAAGGCGCGCCGCCATGGCCTCGATCAGGACTGTCCCCGTGTTTTCCCGATAGGCGGGATGAAGAAGGATATCCGCACTAAAGAGAAAACGGGGGATGTCATCACGCCCGGGGAAAAAAATGACCTGGGGGGCGATTCCCAGGCGTTGGGCCAGGCGCCGAAAAGGCCGGAAGTTGTCCCGCCCGATAATCACCAAGGCCGCCTGGCGGCGAAGCGTTTCCGGAAGCGCGGCGAAGGCCATCATGGCGCGATCGGTGCCCTTGGTGCGAAATCCGGAACCAACCATCAAAATCATCGGGGATTGGGCACCGAGGCCCAATTCATGACGCAGTTGCCGGCGAATCTCTCCCGTATCGGAGGGCGCCAGACGATCTCGGGCGATGCCGGGCGGCAGTACATGGAATCGATCCGAAGGGGTTTGGTAATAGTGCTGGTAGATTTGGCGGTCAATCTCGGTCAACAGTAAGATTTGGGTGGAGGATTGAGGGGCAAACACCGCCTCTTCGAGGGCCCGATAGGATCGGCAGCGGCCGGTATAGGGGTACCAGAAGGGTTTACTTGGTAGGCGATCGACAAAACAGCTGTCGGCCGCATAGTAATAATCGAGTCCCGGCATTTTACTGAAACCCACCACGGCATCATAATGGTTATGGCGGGTCTCTCGGCGCACCTCCCGGGCCAGGGCCAACCGTCGCTGGTGGTTGCTGATGGCCTTGAGTTTGAGCACCGTGACGTTCAGACCGGCAGGCACCTCTCCCTGCCAGTAGGGGGTGAACACATCCACCCGATGGCCTCGCGCCAGACACGTTTCGGCAATGCGGATAAAATCCCGCTGCAGACCGCCGAAAGGAAAATATTTTATTAAGGTGAAGGCAAATTTCATCCATGACTCGCACGTTGAGAGGCCCTAACGGACGGTGTTTTTATTAATCCAACCCCTGTCGGAATGCAAGGTTTGGTGCCCGGGGCCTCAAAGGGCAGGTGCTTACATCTTGCCAAAGGAGGGCAAGACTGATAACCCTATTCGCATTCGAAAGCCAAACCGCATCGAACCCCAAGGGATAATGGAGCCTTAAATCGTGAGCCTGAACAAAGCCCTTTTAGAGATCCTGGTTTGCCCGCAATGCAAAGGCGAGCTCGAATTGCAGGACGACGAAAATGGTCTGCGCTGTGACGCCTGCCGATTGCTCTACCCCATCCGCGATGACATCCCGATCATGTTGGTGGATGAAGCCCAAGCATTGGATCAATGAGTGATCCCGCCCCGCCCCGCCCGGCCAAGCTTCTGGTCGGTTTCTTCCTCGGGCAGCAGACGCTCGCCGGGGCCGTGATGGAGGGTCTGGAAAGCCACTTTGGTCCGCTGGATCTTGTCAGCCCCTGGCTTCCCTTCGATTATACGGATTATTACGCCCGTGAGATGGGGACCCCCCTTTACCGCCGGATCGTCGCTTTCAAGCGCCTTGTCGACCAGGCGCAATTGCCGGATATCAAGCACTTGACCAATGCCATGGAAGCCGACCACGCCGCCAATGACTGCCGGGCCGTGAATATCGATCCGGGCTACCTGCTGCTGGAACGTCTGGTTCTGGCCACCGGCAAGAACTTTTCCCATCGGATATATCTTCGCCGGGGGATTTATGCCGACCTGACGCTGGTTTATCGCAAGGGACGCTTTGAATCACTGCCCTGGACGTATCCGGACTATGCCGATGCGCGGTTGCAGGCGTTCCTGCACCAAGTTAGGAAAAAATATGCCCTTGATCTGGCAAAGGCACCGCATGGGGTGGCTTGACGGCAGATGGCGATGCTATAATGCGGCCCCAAAACGATCACCAAGCGGGTTTCATGCGGCCATAAGGCAGGCTGAAGAGCACGTCAGAATCCAGCCCGGATTCGAACCAGGGGCCCTTTTAAGGCGCCCTGCCGGTTGCGCCCCTATGTTGAGCCCGGTCCGGGTCAAAGCAAGGCAGGGCAAGGCTTGCGGCCTGGCGCCCCAACCCTAAAAAGCAGGTGGCGATGATAAAGAGTATGACCGCTTATGCGCGGGCGGAGAAGCGATCCGAACTTCATGCAACCGTCATTGAGATCCGCAGCTACAACAGCAAACACCTGGATATCGCTCTCCACCTGGCCCGACCTTATGTGGCGCTGGAGGAGCGCATCAAGGGAGCCGTGGCGACCCATGTCCATCGCGGGCGGGTTGATCTGCGCATCGATATCACAGAACTCGGCGATGACAGCCAAACCTTTGAAATCGACTGGCCCCGGGCCAATGCCTATTTGGAAGCCTTGCAGCGATTGCAGCAGACCCTTGATTTGCCGGGCGACCTAACCCTTGACCAGGTTGTCGCCGCGGGCGGAATCATTAAACCGGCTGAAAAAGAGCGCAACTTGATCCCGGTTTGGTCGGTGGTGGAAACGTGCCTCGAGGAGGCGCTGCTGGCCCTGGACCACATGCGGCAAAGGGAGGGGGATGCTTTGGCGGCCGATATCCATCGCCGCTTGGATGATATTGGCAGCCAACTCGGCGTGATCGAGAAATCCAGTGAGGGCTTACTGGGCATTTACCAAGCCAAACTGCTGGAGCGGATTCAGACCCTGACCCAGGGAAACGTGGAAATCGATCCCAGCCGCATTGCCCAGGAAGCGGCCTTTCTGGCGGATCGAAGTGATATTTCTGAGGAGGTTGTGCGTGCCGCCAGTCATCTGGAACAATTCCGCAGTATCGTCGCCGGGGAAGCGCCCGCCGGCCGCAAACTCAATTTTCTGCTGCAGGAGTTCAATCGCGAATTCAACACCATGGGTGCCAAAACCTCACGCACGGACATAGCCCACCGGGTGGTCGATCTCAAATCCGAGATTGAAAAGATCCGGGAGCAGGTCCAGAATATCGAATAGCCGGTGTACAAGGGATGTTGGCAAAGGCCGACATCGGCGGTCCGCCAACGCCATCAGGAGACCATGCCGGTTCATTAAAGAAAGGGAGCGGTCGTTATGGAGCCGAACCTACTCAACATCGGGTTTGGAAGTACGGCGGTGGCCGATCGGGTCGTCGCCATCGTATCACCCAATTCAGCCCCCATGAAACGGCTCAAGGACGAAGCCAAGAAGGACCAGCGCCTGATTGACGCCACCCATGGCCGCCGCACGCGTTCGATCATTATTATGGACAGCAATCATATCATCCTGTCCGCCATTCAAGCGGAGACCATCTCCCAGCGCTTCGCCACGCTTAAAGACGGTTCCTGAAAAAAGCGACCTGACGACCATGGCGCAAGAAAGGCAATCATCAGCCCCGAAGGGGCGTCTATTTATCCTATCAGCGCCCTCCGGCGCTGGTAAATCGACGCTTTGCCGCATTCTGCGGGAACGATTGCCCGCGTTGCGGTATTCGATCTCGGCAACCACCCGGACGCCGCGAAAGGGTGAACGCCAGGGGGTCGATTACGTTTTCACGGACGTTGCCGCCTTTGAGGCCGGTATTCAGGCCCACCGCTGGGCAGAGTGGGCCAAGGTGCATGGCCATTATTACGGTACGCCAGCAGAGTTTGTCGATCGTGAACGTGCGGCCGGTCATGATGTCCTGCTGGACATCGACGTTCAGGGTGCCGCCCAGTTACGTGCCGCCTATCCGGATGCGGTCACCATTTTCATCATGCCGCCATCTTTGGCCGTCCTTCGCGAGCGCCTGGAGCAGCGGGGTGCCGACCCCGGGGAGGTCATCGATCGACGGATGGCCAACGCCGAGAAGGAAATGGCCCAGCGGGGGGCCTATCGTTTCACGGTCGTGAACGATCGTCTCGAGGCGGCGGCCGATGCCCTGGTTTCCATTGTCCGCGATCATCAACAGGATGCGTCCCTGGGATCCACCGCGCCGACCGGCGCCAGAGAGGAATCCCAATGATCACGGTGGTGGGGCCTTGGCCACTGCGATAACGCTCTCCCAGGCCCGGGTGCGGGAAAAGGGGTGGGCGGTTGGATACCCAAAGAGCGGCGCCTGCCAGGGGGAAACGGATCCCCTTGTCCCGCGAAGACCCCCGGACGACCGCTCGAGCTTGATGCTCGTTCGCGCAGCAAGGATACAGATGGCAAGCCCGAAGACCGAAATGCTGTACGGATTTCATCCTGTCCACGAAGCGCTGCGGGCCAAGCGGCGCAAAATCCAGGAAGTTTTCCTCCGTCGTGAACGTCGCGACGCCCGCATGCAGGCCTTGCGACGTTTGGCAAGCACGCAGGGCATCGCACTGCGCGAGGTCGATGAGCGACAGTTGCTCGACTTGGCCGGCCATGCCGGGCACCAGGGGGTTTGCGCCCGCACGGGACCCTTCCCCTATTGCCCGTTGTCCGAAATCACGGGCTCCCTCAATCCTACCCGACCGCGGCCCTTCGTATTGCTTTTGGATCATCTGCAGGATCCGCACAATCTGGGGGCCGTCATCCGGACCGCCTATTGTGCCGGCGCCGATGGTGTCGTGTTACCGCAGGATCGTGCCGCGGCGCCACATCCCTCGGTATCCAAAGCCTCCGCCGGCGCCTTGGAGCATATGCCTGTCGCGCGGGTTCCCAACCTGGTCCATGCCATGCAGCAATTAAAAAAGAACGGCTTGTGGATGGTTGGTCTGGACGAGACGGCAGCCCCGTCCCTGTTTGCCTGTGATTTGAAAATCTCCCTGGGTCTGATCGTTGGAGGGGAAGAAAAAGGACTGCGGATGCTTGTGAAACGGCACTGTGATTTCCTTGTGTCGATTCCCCATGCCCGTCCTTTCAACTCCTTGAACGCCTCTGTGGCCGCGGCGCTGGCGATCTTCGAAGCCTATCGCCAGCGCTCACAAACCGATGGAGACGTCTGAGATGGTCTCGTCGGCACCAGAATCCGGCCCCCCCAGCCTTGCGGACAGAGGCCTGATAACACCGGATCCAGAGCAAGGGCCCGCTCCGCCGATGGGTCGCAGGGCGCATTTTTGGAAAGGTGTCGCACGAAAGTTGTCGGATGCCGTTTTTCCACCGCAATGCCATGGCTGCGGGCTTTACATGCAAAATGCGGCGGCATCCCCTGCCGTGGCGATTCCGCATCCGAGGCTGCAAGGGGCGCCAAACAGGCCGCACGATCATTTTCGACAGGCGGCATCACCTTTTCTTTGCCCGGATTGTCTTGCCACCTTTGCGCCGGTCGCCTCCCCGCTTTGCAGCCGTTGCGGGGTCATGTTCCAAAGCCCGGTTGGGGGGGACCACCTTTGTGGGGCCTGCATGCAGCGCAGCGGCACCTACCGACGGGCCCGTGCAGGGGGTGTCTACGACGGCGCGCTGATGGCACTGATTCACCGGCTGAAATACCGGGGCTGTCTGTCGCTGGTGCGACCCCTGGGCGGTCTCTTGCTGGCGACCTACCGCCGCCATTGGCCCCCCCAAGAAATCGATCTGGTGCTGGCCATGCCGTTGCATATCCGTCGTTTGCGGCAACGAGGATTCAACCAGGCCCAGTTGCTGGTGGATGTCTGGGCCGGTATCGCGCGGCGATGGGGTGGCGACGGCCCCCGATTTGTCAAACCACGGGAAGTTCTCGTGCGATCGAAGGCGACCATGCCCCAGACAGGTCTCGGAAAAGCGGCCCGCCGCCGGAATATCCGGCGAGCTTTCACGGTGGTCAATCGTAAGGCCGTCGTGGGGCGTTGCGTTCTGCTGGTCGACGACGTTTACACGACCGGGGCCACGGTTGAGGAGGCCGCCGGGGAGCTTAGACGAAACGGGGCGCAGGCCGTGGATGTTCTCACGGTTGCGCGCACCATGCCAAAGGGTGCCGCGCATGGCACCCCGCTTGGCGCAGGAGAGGGATTTACCTATGGGGGAGACGCCAAGGGGCCCTAAATGGGTGTCCTGGGACAGGGCCGCATCCGCCGTTCAGGCCGCCCAGGCCAAAGGGCAGCGGGCTGCCTTTACCAATGGGTGTTTCGACATCCTGCATGCCGGACATGTTCGCTATCTTGCATCGGCGCGGGCGAAGGCCGACATGCTGGTGGTCGGATTGAATAGCGATGATTCGGTTCGCAGGATAAAAGGTGCCCTGCGCCCTCTCAACCCCCAAGATTTGCGAGCCGAGGTGTTGGCGGGGTTGGCTTGTGTGGATTGGGTGACCCTTTTTGACGAACCGGATCCAATGGCGCTGATCATGACCCTGCAGCCGGACGTGCTGGTCAAGGGGGCCGATTGGGCCGAACATCAAATCATTGGGGCGGATTACGTGAAACAGCGGGGTGGTCATGTCGAACGGATTGAACTGGTCCCTGATATTTCGACATCCGCCCTGATTGAGATGATCCGAGAGCGCTACTGCCGATAGCGCCCTTTTGGCTTGCGGCCATCGCCCTACCGCCCCTGCGGTCGGCGTTTGACAAGAACTGCTCAAGGAAACGGGATACGGGTGTCGATGGACATTGCCCACGACAACGGAATCGATTTTTATTATTTCGAGAACCTGGCCCAATTCCCGCGGCTTCAACACGGCATCACCACCCGCCGGGGCGGCGTCAGCCAAGCGCCCTTCGACAGCCTCAACATGGCTCTGCATGTTGGCGACACGAGGGCGAATGTTGCCACCAACCAGCATCGCGTGCTGGCGCGGTTTGCTCCGGCCCAACCGGTTTATCTGCACCAGGTGCACGGCAGTCGGGTGGCGGTTTGGGAGGGCGCCGCGAGCAAGGATGGCGCCGGTATCGCCGGGGAAGCCGATGCCGTGGTCACCGATCGTCCGCAACGATTGCTCACCATTCTGGTGGCCGATTGTCAGCCGGTCATGCTTTATGATCCCGTACAGTTGGTGATCGCCAATATTCACTCCGGATGGCGGGGCAGTCTGGTGGACATCATCGGTCGGACGGTGGGGTTGATGCAAAAGCGCTTCGCCTGTAATCCGGCGGATCTGTATGCCGGTATCGGACCGTCACTGGGGCCTTGCTGTGCGGAGTTCGTGCATTACCGTCAGGAGATTCCTGAAGCCCT
>JASFFM010000149.1:0-9350 GCA_050124295.1 Desulfobacterales bacterium
TCTTTCTACTGGAAAACCAGACCTTATTTCAGAACATCCACGTCATCCGCCATTTCACGACCGATATTCCCGCCGTCCGTGGGGATACCCAGCAGCTCAACCATATGTTCATGAACATCATTCTCAATGCCGCCCAGGCCATGGAAGGACACGGCACCTTGTCCGTAAGTACATTCCTGTCGGGCGAAGGCGAGCGGGTCGTGATTGAAATCAGCGATACCGGACCAGGCATTCCGGAAGATATCCTGCCCCATATCTTCGAGCCTTTCTTTACAACCAAGGAAGAGGGAGAGGGCACCGGTATCGGTCTGAGCCTGGTTTACGGCATCGTGGAAAATCATGACGGTAAAATCAGCGCTGTCAACAATGCGGACGGCGGAACACGATTTATCATCGAACTGCCCCTCAGCACTTCCGAAGATGAGGAGACCCCTCCGTGAAAAAAGACCGCGAAGAAATCAAGGTTCTCGTCATTGACGACGAGGACGGCATACGGGAAGGCTCTGAACGTATCTTGAGCCGCATGGGATGTGATGTGTACGGCGCTTCACGAGGTGAAGAGGGCCTCGAAATCCTCAAAAGCCGCAAGCCTGATATCGTTCTGCTCGATCTCAAGATGCCCGGTATGGATGGCATGGAAGTCATGCGCCGTATTCACGATGCCGATCGGGATATATTGGTCATCATCATTACCGGGTTTGCTACCGTCGAGACCGCCATCGAAGCCATGAAAAAGGGAGCTTACGATTTTATTCCCAAACCGTTTGAACCCGACCCCCTGCGAATCGTCGTCAACCGTGCCAAGGAAACGATCCTTTTGCGCCAGGAAGCAGGGAAACTGGAACGGGAACGGCGTCGCACGTTGGCCGATCTGGGCATGGAAAAAAGCCGCATCCGCACCATCATCCAATCGCTGCCCAACGGCCTGGTTGTGACCAATACCGAAGGGCAGGTGGTGCTGACCAACCCCACCTTCTGCCAACTGATCGGTCAGCCCCCTGGTTCCTGTACCGGGGCCCCTTTCACCGACTACATCAAGGATGAAGGTTTATGCAAACTGGTGCAGGACATCTCCCGGGGGCGCTACGTGGATTTTGAAGAGATTCCAACGTATGAATTCGTCCTTTCGGAGGATAAATACTTTCAAGTCAAAGGGCGCCCTGTTCTCGGGGAACGCTTGGAATGCCTTGGGGCCGTTATTTCTTTCCAGGACATCTCGGCCATGAAAGTTCTCGATCGTCTTAAAACCGAGTTTGTGGCCAAAGTGTCCCATGAACTGCGCTCCCCCCTGTCCACCATCCACGAGCAACTGGCCATGGTCATGAAGGCGATGACCGAAGAAGAGACCAGTACCGATCAACACCTGATCAGCCGGGCCAAGGAAAAAACCCAGGGCCTGATTTCCACCATCGGTGATCTGCTGGATCTCTCGCGCATTGAAACCGGCAATATCTGCCAAGAAGCACGCGAATTCAGAATGGAAGAGTTGTTGGACAGCGTCGTGGATTTCTTAGGCGACCGGGCCAAGGCCAAAAACCAGTCGCTCACCCTTCAACTACCGGATGATCCTCTGCCGACTTTCACCGCCGACCCCCTGGCGCTCGAGAGCATCGTCGGCAATTTGATTGCCAATGCCATCAACTACACCCAGGAAGGCGGCGAAATCGCGGTCCATGTAGACCAGGTGGGCGAAAACGTCCGCATCGCCGTCAAGGATAACGGATTCGGTATCGAGGCCAAGTATCTGGGAAAGATTTTCGATCGCTTCTATCGGGTCAAAACCGAAAAGACCCGGTTTATCACAGGGACCGGCCTGGGATTGCCGATCGTCAAAGGACTCATCGATTCCTTGGGTGGCTCCATTTCGGTCGAAAGCGAGCCGGGGCGCGGCTCCACTTTTACGATTCTCATTCCGAATCAGAGTTGATTGCCCCTAAGCGAGCGGCATCGCCCAATCATAAATCAGCGCATCGTCAACAACAGGTCGGCGGGGTACCGGGAAAAGATCGGTCTGATGATAGCATGCCCCCCTTAGACCGTGACCCAACGCAAAAAAGCCAAGTACCCTGGCAGCAATACAAAGCAGCTCAAAATGGGCACCTACCTTGTGGATGCTCCGCTTTTTCGTCCCTTCGCGCCCGTTGGCATCCCTCATCTTTTTGTGCACTGATTTCTATCGGTGTTTCACCAGAAATGCGCTTGTCCGTCGCCGGCAGGGCGATGAACATGGGGTGAGGTTTGAGGCCGCGCCTGAGCACCTTTCAAAACCCCTTTGCCCAGGTGTCATAGCGCTCCAGAAAAGGTAGACGTAAATTGTCAGGCCGCGGATGAAACATTAAGTGCGCGCAGAAATTCGTTGGGTTCAACCTGGACACCGGTCCAAAGGGCAAACGTTCGGCGCGCCTGATAAGCGAGCGTTCGCAAGCCGTCGATAAACGTCACATCGGCGTTTTTGGCTCTGTGCTCCCAGATATTCTCGGCGCGGCCGTAGTTCAGATCAATCAGCAGTTGGCAGGCCCCCAGGTCCAGCTTCTCCACCAGAGCGGCGAATTCTGGGGATTCGTCCATACTTGAAACCGAGGTGGCATTGATGACCATGTCCACATCGAGCGGACCCGCGACCGCATCTTCCAGGGAAATGGCCTCCCCGCCTAAACGTTCCGCCATCTCGCGCGATCGGTTCCCATTGCGGGCCGCTATGTAAACCGACTCGGCCCTCAGCCAGTTCAGAATGAAAACCACGGCCTTGGCCACGCCACCGGACCCGAATACCAGGGCGCGTTTTCCCGAAACCGCATATTCGATTTCTTCGAGTGTGTCCATGAACCCGATGGCATTGGTGTTGTAGCCCTTAAGGACATCCCCCTCCCAGGCGACTGTATTGATGGCACCAATGATCTTGGCACCCTCGGAGAGGACATCCAGGAAAGGGATCACACATTCCTTGTAGGGCACGGTAATGTTCGCACCGGCAATGTTGAGCACACGCATGCTGGCAAGCGCGTCACCGACATGTTCCAGATCGGTCATAAAGGGGACATAGACCCCTCGCAGGCCGACCCGCTGGAACACGTTGGTGAACATTTCAGGCGACTTGGAGTTAAAAACCCGTTCATCGCCCAGAATGCAATAGACTTTACACTGGATTTCAAACGCCGATTTAGGATTTCGGAAGGACGTGGCATCTATGGCCATTAAGACCCCCGCGCCAGCAAGAACGAGCACGCTGCAAAATGCAACCTTGGCCGACAGTCTGATCGGCCTGTGGCGTGCGAATGAAAAACCACCTACCGTGCTTTATCTTTTCCGACCGCAATCTGCAAGCCGGACGCTCTCGACCCTGACATCATTTCCGGACGGCAGCCATAGGGTGCCATCGACATATCTCGCCCTTGCCTTTCGAGGTGGCCCTGGCGGCACATGGGCTTCTTGGCCTGCATGCCAGAAGGCCAAAACCTGTATAACCGATGCTTGCTGGCAACTTAAATCATGTTCAGCAGGCTTTTGATGCTGTCGGTAATTTCCTCGGCCGAGGCTGGCTTGGGGAGATAGTCGTCGGCCTCCATGCTCATGCCGTCAAAATGCGAGTAGCGTGTGGAGGTAACATGATCGGCCACGGCCGTCAGCATGAGGATCGCAATATCGGTAAAACGATCGTCCTTTTTGAGCTCGGCGCAAACTTCATAACCATCTTTTTCCGGCATCATGACGTCGAGAACGATCGCATCGGGAGGATTTTGCTTTACTTTCTCCATTCCTTCCACACCGTTGTAGGCCACGTCGACATCGAAGCCTTCTTTCTCTAAGTTGCCCTGTACCAGTAAAGCAAAATCAGGCTCGTCATCCACAACCAGGATGCGTTTTTTATCCACCATGGTAACCTCCTTATCTTTATCATCGACGCCGAAGTCGCCTAGCCGGCTTCATCCGTCCGTTATTCCCTGGGCATCCAGCAATGCCGTAAGCCGATCTTCCCTGCCAAGTGTCGTGATCTGTACCCCGCTAAACCCTTCGGTTTTTAATGCCGCAATCAATTCCTGGGTGATCCGCAGGCATTCGCGGCCTTTGTCGGCGGCCGCTTGAATGCGCTGGATCAATGTCCGGGGGATGTAGATATGCTTTACGTTGCGCTCGATATAGCGCGCCATCCCCAAGGATTTCAGAAACAGCACGGAAGGTATGATCTTATACTTTTGGGGGTCGACTCTTTTGAGGAAGGCGTCCATGCTGGCAAGATCAAACACGGGTGGTGTGACGAAAAAGCGTGCCCCTGCCTCATGACGTCGGTTCATCTTCTCGATTTCCAGCTCCAAAGCTTGGCCCTTGAGATTCGAGTTAACGGTGGAGCCACTCAGAAAGTGGGGTCTTCCATTCAGATCTTTGCCTGCCAGATCTTTGCCTTTCTGCAAACCATTGATGGCATAAAGCAGGTCCAGGTGGTCAAGATCGTAGACGGCCGAAGCCTGTTGATGATCTCCGAAAGTGGGATCCTCTCCGGTCACCGCTAGCAGGTTCGTGATACCACATGCGTTGGCGCCCAGGAGATCGGCTTGAATGGCCAGGCGATTGCGGTCGCGCACACACACCTGCATCACCGTTTCCAAACCGCGGGACTGAAGCAGCATCGCACTTGACAGGGCGCTCATATGCATCAAGGCATTGCACATATCCGTAACCACGAAGGCGTCGACTTTATCCCGCACCGGTTGAACGTTTGCCACCATGCGGGAAATGTCGGTCCCCTTCGGCGGGTGCAGTTCGGCCAGAAGCGCAAATTCACCGTTATCGAATTTGCATTTCAGGTGCATCACCGCTCCTCCATCCTGTAAGCAAAACCACCCCACTGCCGTGGAATGAAATTGGGTCCCCAATCCTGCCCTTTGGCCCTGCCCGCAATCGTCACCATCTCGTGGTTAGGAGTCTAAGCAAGTCCCAGGCCAGATCACCGAAATTACCTGAAAACAAAAATATGAATTCTTTTCAGCATCTTATGGCCTGGTATCACCGGATCGAACAAGATGGTGGACACCTTCTAAGCCTTAAAATACCTACCATTTTGGAACACTTCCCTTTACATTCCATTTAAAATCAGATATTTAATCCGCCGGTTCCATTTTGGCATAGTCCATTTTGGCATCATTTAAAACCGTTCGGACACAAGCACTGGCGTCGTTTAGAGGGCCCCCGTGCGCCGATCCATGGCAAGTTAGGTCGACCCCATGCCCAATCGCTTCCTCATTATCGATGACGATCGCGACTATCTTGAATTGCTCCTGTTGAAATTGAAGAGCATCGGATATCAAGATATTACCTGCATCGATGATCCCCTGGAAGCCGCTAACCGATTCGACGCGGGCGAGACTTTTGATATCGCCCTGATCGATGTCACCATGCCGGAAATGGACGGTATGGAATTGTTGGAGATTATCAAGAATACCAGCCCCAACACCGAATGCATCATGATCACCGCCGTCAACGAAGCCCGCGTTTCGGTCAAGTGTCTTAAAAAGGGGGCTTATGACTATCTCATCAAGCCCGTCCAGGAAGAAGAACTGTTCATGACCATCAATCGGGCGCTGGAGCGCAAGCGATTGCTGGATATTCTGGATATGGACAAGCGGGGCACAATGCCGGAGGTACAGAACAAAGCGGCCTTCCAGGCCATCCTCACCAACTCCCGCAAAATGATTCGTATTCTAAAGGAAGCTGAGCTGCATGCCACCAGCCCCTTCCCGGTGCTTATTACCGGTGAAAGCGGCACCGGCAAGGAATTGCTGGCACGCGCCATTCATGCCGCCAGTCCGAGAGCGGCGGCCCCCTTCACAGCGGTGAATATGGCCGCGCTGAACGCCAACCTTTTCGATGCCGAATTTTTTGGCCACACCAAGGGGGCCTTCACCGGAGCGGATCATGATCGCACCGGTTATCTGGAACAGACCAACAAGGGAACCCTGTTTCTCGACGAAATCGGTATTTTACCCCTGGAATTACAAGGCAAGCTGCTGCGGGTGCTGCAAAACGGCGAATACATGAAGCTCGGTACCAGCCTACCTCGCCGTACGGACGTGAGAATCATCGCGGCGACCAACGAAGATCTTGATCGACTGATTGCCAATCGAATGTTCCGCAAAGACCTTTACTATCGCATCCGTGGCGCTTGGTTGCACCTGCCCCCCTTGCGGGAACGCCGCGACGACATCCCGCTTCTGATCAACGCGCTTGCGAAACAAAGCGGCTATGCGCAGGGGCGCGGGGCTATCGAGGAGGAGGCCCTGGAGGCCCTGATGCGTTATGATTATCCCGGCAATATCAGAGAACTGGAATCGATTATGCATTCCGCCGCCAATCTGGCCCAAGGTGAGACCATCACGATGAAATGCCTGCAGGAACATCTTTATCGACGAAGCCCGTCGCTGCGCGCGTGTCGGACCGATGCCGACGGGATCGTCAGCCTCGCGGAGGCCGAAAAATGCCATATCCTCAAGGTCTATGCCCAAAGCGGCCACAACAAAACCCAGTCGGCGAAACTACTGGGGATCGGCCTGAATACCCTGCGGCGCAAACTGCGCACGTATGGCATCGAACAGGATGCCAAATGACCCTGCGGAGGTCGCATCAAACCGCTTTCGGGCAGCCGTCAACCCGCCTAAGAGCGGGATTGCATCGCCATGCCGGCCCCTTTCAAAGGGACACGTCGCCATGGGCGACAGCTGGCGCCCCCGCAAACTTTCGATTGGACCCTATGGCTTGCGCCGATCGCCAAAGGGCGCCCTAGCAGGCGCGCCACCATCGCGGCGCTCCTTGGAGATTTTTGCAGCCATCAAAACGATTCCTAAAAAAGGTTGAATACGCCAATGCAAGACGAACGCGGGTTGTACTATTTGCCCTATCCCCAGAACCCCCAAACACGCATGTATGTCCTTCGGCGGCCGGATGACATCTATTTCCGCCTCTGGAATGCCAAAGACCCCCAACTATGGGAAGAACACGATTGGGTACCCTGGGGGGCCATCCGGAAAGCCTCAGGACAATACAAGCGCAAAGGCACATTTGATCCAGCCCAGGCCTATGATATCCGGGTGGCGGAGGCGCTGCTGGCCGAAAACGAATAGCGATCACGGGGCACCCGTACCGCCGCTGACAACCACCTGGGGGGGCAGACCGCCCGGTGCCAAAGCGCTCGCCCCGGGGCCGGAGAAGCCTCTCCGGCGCGCCTTCCAGAATTTCCCCGAATCTGGCACAACCTTCGATCCCATCGCATCGAGCAGAAACCATGCCTCCTATCGAGATGAAGCTTAGCAATGTGCTGCGCATCCAATCGCCACCGGCGGCGCTCACCAAATGGCTCATCCCCACCTTGACCATACCCAACCCCAAATGGCTGGAGAACGAACGCATGGGGCGCTGGAATCGGAAAACCCCCCGGGAATTGAAATTCTACCGCAAGGTAAGGGGGGGCGGCATCCACATCCCCCGCGGGTTTACCGGAAACCTGCTGCGGCAGTGTCGCCGCATGGGCATCGCCTACGATCTTGTCGATCAGCGCCGCATGATGCCGGAAACCGAGATGGAATTCCACGGTCAGCTAAAGCCCTTCCAGGATGATGCCGTCGCCCGTATGACCACCAAGGACTTCGGAACCCTGAGCGCCCCCACCGGCAGCGGGAAAACCGTTATGGGCCTTTATCTCATTGCCCGCCGGCGTCAGCCGACGATCGTGATCGTGCATACCAAGGATCTGGCGCATCAATGGGTTGCCCGCATCCACCAGTTTTTAGGCATTCCCGAAAAGGCCATCGGGTTTATTGGCGGCGGCCGTCGCCAAGTAGGGCCTCAGATAACGGTGGCCTTGGTCCAGAGTCTGTATAAATGCGCCGCCCAGCTGGCGCCCAGCATGGGCCATCTGGTGGTCGATGAATGCCACCGGACCCCCAGCCGAACATTTACCGAAGCCGTACGCGCGTTCGATGCGCGCTACATGTTGGGTCTATCGGCAACGCCCTGGCGCCGGGATCGGCTATCCAAATTGATCTTCTGGCATCTGGGAAACGTGCAGCACGAAATTGCCTCCGAGGGACTGGTGGCAAGCGGCGATGTGCTGTCGGCCGAAATCGTGATCCGGGAAACCGCCTTCAGGCCTTATTTTGACCCCGTGAGCGAATATTCCCGTATGCTGTCCGAGTTAACAGAGGACAAAGAGCGCAATCTATTGATCGTGAAAGATATCGCCACCGCCTGTGGTCAGCGATCCGGGGTCTGCCTGGTGCTCTCGGATCGCAAGGCGCACTGCGAGAATCTGCGGGTGCTTTTGAAGTATCGGCACCAGATCAAGGCCGAGGTGCTGACCGGGGATGTGTCCAACAAAGCGCGCCAGCGTCTGACGGAACGACTGCAGGCCGGTAAAATCAAGGTCTTAGTCGCCACCGGGCAGCTCATCGGCGAAGGCTTCGACTGCCCCCGGCTGGAAACCCTCTTCCTGGTGACACCGATACGCTTCAGCGGACGCCTGCTCCAGTACCTGGGCCGTGTCCTGCGGCCGGCCCCGGGAAAGCGGGGCGCCCGTGTTTTTGACTATGTGGATGTCCATGTGGATACCCTGGTCAAGACCGCCCGAGCCCGCCAGCGGGTCTATCCCCGACCTGGATCCACCAGCCCGCGAGATGATAAAACTGCCCGAAACGGCCCACCAAAAAGATCATAACATGGCTGCGGCCGGAAATCAGGCGCCCCGACCCGGGTGGCCGACACCCCGGGGGCGCCGGTACCATCGGGACAGTCGTTCCGTGGGGACCCCCAGGAGATAGCCCGCAATGATCACTTGATTGATGAGGGTCGTCCGCCATACCCCCAGTCGTCGCCACCGGCGGGGCGATGTATAGAGGCGTTGCGGAACCGTGACAATCCGTCCGCGCTTGCGCAAGGCCCGCATCATGGCGAAATCTTCCATGATGGGCAAATCCGGAAAGCCTCCCGCCTGGTGGAAACGCCGCGCGCTGATGAACAACCCCTGGTCGCCATAGGGGAACCCGAGATGACGTGAGCGCAGGTTGGCCCAGTAGGCCACCATCCGAAGCTTCTTTGAATCGTCATCGATACCCAGTGAAAAAGCCCCTGCCGCCACGGCGGTGTCATCGAGCACACGGCGGATAATGCCATCAAAACCCATCGGAAGACGGCTGTCCGCATGCAGAAAAAAATAAAGCGCGCCCCGGGCCATGGCGGCCCCCTGGTTCATCTGACGCGCCCGGCCGGCCGGCCCCCGGCAGGTGCGGGCGCCCCGGGCGGCGGCCTGAGGGACGGTGGTGTCGGTACTCCCACCGTCCGCAACGATAACCTCCAGCGCCTCGCCT
>JASFFM010000150.1:0-9326 GCA_050124295.1 Desulfobacterales bacterium
ACAGATTGTCTTCTTCGCACGCGGGATCGTTAAAAGATAAACGTAAGCTCCGAAGGGCATGGCATTCAACAGCCGTATCCATCTCGCCCTTTGAGGGTTGATCTGCTATCGGCAGTATGGGTATTTCATTCCGCGCGGACCCACGGTCAGGTGGACTGCGCATTCGATCTCAAACCCTGAGTGCCATAGGTTCGATTCTTGCCGGGCGCACCTGCATATGGTCCTCAGTGACCGAAGCCCTCGCCACCTTCGGGGATCACCTAGCCGTAGCATGCACCGGAATTTTGCAGGGAGAACAACAAATGGATGATCGCGCCACGACAACCCCAAATAAACAGGATCCCATCCTATGCAATGGAAAACCGATTTCAATTCCATTTGCCGAAAAACTCACCCCAGAGGGCAGAGACCTCTTGTCACGCTCATCTCGGTGGATCGACTACCCTAAAGGCAGCATGATGAAATCTGAGGGGGACATGCCGGACTATTTACCAATTTTGCAATCCGGCGCTGTGCGCGTCTTCAAATCATCTCCGGACGGAAAAAAATTGACCCTTTATGGGATCAAACCCGGAGGATCGTGCATGTTGGCCGCATTTTGCATACTCAAAGGGGTAACTTATCTTGCCGACGCCGTTGTCGATCAGTCCAGTGACGCCATCCTTATTTCGGCCGAAGCTTTTCGCAGGCTGCATGCACAAGAAAAAGCGGTTCAGGATTTTGTCCTGGATTTGGGGCTTTCACGTATAATGAATCTCATTATGATCGTCGAAGAAGTTGCATTTCGAAAAATGAATGAACGACTTGCGCTATTTCTGATTCAAAAAGCAAGCACAGACCAAAGCCAGCTGCAACCCGTACGGATGAGTCATCAGGAAATTGCGACCGAACTCGGCACGGTGCGGGAAGTTATCAGCCGACTTCTCCAGGAATTTGAAGCGTTGCATTTTGTTCATCTTGGCCGCCGAAATATCGAGATCATAGACCTGCAGGGCTTACAATATCTTGTCGAGGGTGATCGACGTTTCGATGTGGCCTTGCGACCCCGATTGTATGGCAAAAGGTAAGTCGCTGGAAGAATAACGTTGCGCCCTTATCTCTGTGCGGAGGAAGCTACCTTTTTTGTAAGGATTGGCCACAAACGCGATCCGAGGTTTCGAATGGCCTACCGGCAGTCTGTTTAATCTTTCCCGCGGTAGTCCCTCCCACGAAATGTGTATCCAGATAACCCATCCAGGCTACCTCCAAAGACCCAATACGCCCCCACCGTTTGGAAACATTAAAACATTGTGACCAAAGTCACTGACACGATGGTCCACTTTTTGGTAAACCCCTCCAACGCTTAAATCGACAGCACTTCCCCAAAACACAATCAGGAGGTAGGGAACATGAAAACCAGCAGAGCCTGCAGGATGCTTGGCGCTCTGGCCGTGATCGCGGCCCTTATTTTGGTGATCGCCTGCACCATGCAAACGCGTAACGCGACGGCGACTAAACCCACGGCCTTTTTTAAAATCGATGCCTCCGGCCAACTCGTGCGCCCCACGGACTATCGCTCCTGGGTTTTTGTGGGCGCCCCGGTGACCCCCAATGATATGAACGGCGGCAAGGCGCCTTTCCCCGAGTTTCACAATGTCTACATCGATCCGGTCAGCTACCAGGAATACAAGCAGACCGGTAAATTTCGCGATGGCACGATTCTGGTCAAAGAGCTCCTCAGCGTCGGCGGCAAAGAGGCCACGAGCGGTAAGGGCTATTTTCAAGGCGCCTTCATCGGTCTTGAGGCCGAGCTGAAAAGCAGCCAACACTTTCCCCAAGAACCCGGAAACTGGGCCTATTTCAGCTTCACCCATAAGGATGGGGCGACCCTGAAAAAAAAGGCCAAAGCGTTTCCGACCGCGTCGTGCAACGCTTGCCACGCCGCCGCGGCCAAAGACGACTTCGTCTTTATGCAGTATTACCCGGTGCTGGGCGCCGCCAAGAATGCCAAAATGAATCCGGAAAATAAGGACCGGCGATCTTCTGCCAAACAGGCAGAGATACCGGAAGTGGCCATGCTTTCCGATCAATGGCGGGGAACAGTCCCCACACCGGAGAACGTTAAAACAGACATCCCCACAGATCCAAGTCGGTTGTTCGACTGGCTCAAAGACGGAAAATACCATTCATTTCCCGCCAAAGAGTCCCAAGCCCATCCTGGTCGCGGCCCCCATACTGCTTTTGAATTGCCGGTCCGTGTCTTCATGAACGACGTTTTTTCGCAATCGAAAGAACGAGGGCAGGCCATTCTTCCCGCCAACAGTTGCGTGGTCAAAGAAATGTTCACCAAGTCCGGGAATCTGCAGGGATGGGCAGTGATGGTTAAAACACATGATGACGCCGACGCCGGTAAAGGGTGGTTTTGGTACGAAGTAACAAGTGCTACAAACCCATCGAAAATCGCCGCCATTGGAAATGGCGTCCCGGGGTGTGTTGGTTGCCACACTGCAGGTAAAGACATGATCCTTACCGCCTTCCCCCTCAAGTGAGGCTTTAGGCAAAAAAGCTTGCCGGCGCGCCTTTCATGGAGAAGGTGGTAAAGTATCTGTCGTGCGCTTGGTTGTTTTTCCTTGAAGAAAAAACACGGGCCAGGTCTCAACTTTTGACAGCAATTCTTCTTCTACGGTTGTGGTGGCACGGTACAAACGAACCACGCAGCTGTCAATTGTTGAGACCTGACCCCAATAAGGTCTTTCCAATCTATCATCTCTTGGGAGCAAGGTGTCGGGGGTTAGCGCCCCTCACAAGTCGGCGAATCCTCCGTTCCGAGCAGTTAAATTGTATCCTTCTGTCACCTTCCGGCCTCATTTTCTCCGCATTTTCGACCGCCACGTGACGGTTGGAAAGACGCCAGGTTATTGGAAATGTTCAATCCACGCAGCCCCTCGTCGGCCGGATTATCGGTCTGCTTCCTGATGCCCACCGCGATATGGCCCGCCTAGACGGGCACGGTTGTCTGGCCATCGCAATGCCGACGTCCGCTCTACCAGGATTCTACCTCCGCCTCGAGAATACGGATCACTTCGGCGCGCCGGATTACTTCTTTGAAGATGTTTTCTTGGCTGACTGGCTTTCCTCGTATTCACGCTCGGCGATCATGTCTTCAAGATCTTCTTTGGCCTTTACCAATTCTTTTAGCGACATGGACTGAGGGTCGCGCTCCATCAGGGACGAAACTTGGATGCCGCGGTCACTTAAAAACTGGTCCACCTTGGCCTGGTTCTTTTTGTAAAGATAAAACGTCAAGGCGGAAACGCCCAAACCTGCCGCAAACCCGGTAAAATGATCTGAAGTAATGGCCATTCTTTCCTCCTGTTTTTAAATCTATCCGATCATCGAAACTCTATCAGGAACCTACCTGCAGGCGAATCCCACGTTGCAGATGCTCCAGCCCTTCCAATACATCGTTATGATCAAGAGATAGTTTTTGAATTTCTCTGAATATTCGATCCTCGGCGGTTAGCTGCATATCCGTATACATGCCGAGCAACAGGTTGGGTAGATGCGTAAGGATGCCCATGGTACCGCCCTGGGTGATCGATTCCCTTGAAATTCTGGCTTCGTATTCACATTGATGCGCATCACATGCCGGGTCCTTTGCCGTCGCTTCGAGTTTCAGCACTTTGGCGGGCGGCTCCAACAGATGACGCGCAAAGGTCATGATCCAGGCGGTCGTGGCACCTTTCAGAACATTGCCGCGCAAAAAGGAGCCCAGAAGATAGCCTACGGACAATACCTCCGGATGGAAGCGTCCCTTCTCTTTCAAATCCAAGTAGATGTGTTCCGAAACGGCCGCGGTGGTGCCCAATCCGCAAATGATCCGCAGGGTGGAGAGCGGTCGCGTCTGTACCCCAAATACCGACAGGGTGTGGGCCATCAGGAGCGACAGCCCCGATAAAAGCGACAGCGTACTGAGGGATGTGCGCGCGCCGGAAGTTTTAATGATGATGGGTTGGAACTGATAATCGACCGACCAGCACAGTGCCGTTCGCAGAATGATCTCCTCCAGAGCAATTTCCTCGGGATCGTACAACACCAGAAGGTTTAAGGTGGATTCCGTGTAGACCGCTGATGTCACACCCGGGTGGCCCATGACCATACGTTCGGTCTGCTTGGCCTTAAGCGGCGGGTGCGACAACCGCAGGCGCAAGCGACCCGGCAGCGTGTGGGCCACGGTGAGTTGGAGTTGTTTGGCGTCGGCAGGCATGTCAGATGTCTTTCTCAATATCCGTGATTAAAATGCGGGCGGAATTCGATACCACGGCAATGGTGGTCGCATTATGCAGCACGGCCGCCCAAAAAACCGGTAGCACCCCCATGGAGGCCAAAATCAGTCCGATCGTGTTAACGCCAATCGCAGCCGCAAAATTCTGCCGAACAATCTGCATTGTCTTCTGACTGAGACCGATAATCCCGGGCAGAAGTAATGGATTATCATTGTTGATGGCAATGTCCGCCGTCTCGATGCTGATTTCGGTGCTGCCACGACCCAAGGAAATGCCGACATCGGCATAGGCCAGGGCGGGCGCATCGTTGACTCCGTCACCCACCATGACCACACGATTGCCCTTGGCCTGGGTCAGCAGGACCTTCTCGGCCTTTTCTTCGGGCAGGGCCTCGGCCTTGTAACTGTCAACCGACATTTTGGAGGCCATTACATTGGCATGGGCCTCGATATCGCCGGTGAGCAGCACGATCTCATCGTAGCCCTGCCGGCGCAGCCGATTGAGGGTCTTCTTCATATCCTCGCGCAAACTATCCTGGATGCCGATGACGCCCATGAGCCGCCGACCGCGGGCGACATAGATGACATTCTCCCCGCGCTGCTGCATAGCGGCAACAGTCTGATCCGCAATAGAGACGGTCACCCCGGCCGAGTTGAGATAGGCGGCACTGCCCACGCGAATCTTGCGGCGGTTGACCGTGGTTTCGACCCCCTTGCCAAGATGAACCTTGACCGGGGAATGTTTTGGTATCTGCCAGCCCATCTCACGCACTTTATTGATCACGGCCAGGGCGATGGGATGGTTGGTGGTTTCCTCGCAGGCCGCCGCCGCCTCGACGATGTCCCGGATTTCGATTCCGCGATCGGTGGCATAGACGGAGGCCACCTTGGGGCGACCCTCGGTGATGGTGCCTGTTTTGTCCAGGATTAAGGTATCCGCCTCACTCAGGATCTCGATGAAATTGCCCCCCTTGACCAACACACCCTGGGCGGCCGATCGACACACCGCCGCCGCAAAGGCGGTGGCCGTTGAAAGCCGAACCCCGCAGGAGTAGTCGATGATCAGCATATTCAGCGCGCGGGTGGGACTTCGTGTGATCATATAAACGATCAGGGCCAAGGCGAAATTGATGGGGATAAACTGGGCCGAGAAACGATCGGCATAGGCCTGAATTGGGGCTTTGCGACTCTGGGCCTCTTCGACCAGATGAACGATGCGGGAGATGGCACGATCGTCGCCGACCCGTTCGGCCTCGACGGTAAGGTTGCCAGACTTGACGGTCGAGCCAGCGTAGACGATGTCCCCTTGCGTCTTGACGGCCGGCATGAATTCACCGGTCAGCGAGGCTTCGTCGATGGACGCTTCACCGCCTTGCACCTTGCCGTCCACGGGGATTTTGGAACCGGTATGGATGGCCACCCGATCGCCCGGGACAATCTCTTCCAGGGGCACGCGGGTTTCTTTTCCGTCCGGACCGATTTTCCAGACAAATTGCTCTTCCAGGGCCAACATGCCGACGATGGCGCTGCGCGTCCGTTCCATGGTGTAGGCGGTCATCAATTCGGCGATATCGGCCAGTAAAATGATGGTCAGTGAGGAGCCGCTCTTTCCGGAAAGCAGACTGGCCAAAATGGCGGCAGCACTCAGTGTATCCGCATTGGGCCGCCCGTTGAAACGCAGCGAGTCGAATCCGCTGCTAAAAATAGGCCTGGACAACGAAATCGCCGTCAGGGCATTCAGGTTGGTGATTTTTTGAAACAACGTGATGGGCGGCGCGGGCTTGCGGACATAGCCAATCATCAACGTGAGGGCATTGATCCCGATGCGCACCAGCATTTCGCTGAGGGGTTCCTCTTGAAGGCGTCTTTCCTGGACCGTGTATTGGCTCTGGATCTCCCGATCGATTTGAAATGCCACAGTTGAGTAGGATGCCATCACGGCTTCCATCAATTCCAAAATTTCCCGTGAATTAGATTTGTTGGCATCATAATGAATCAGGAGGCTTTCCGAGCCGGGCGATGCGCTTACCGATGTGACGGCAAAATCGGCCTCCAGGCGTTCGCGGATTTCTTCCTTGTGTTCATCCAGAAATCCCAGCGCCCGACAGTGGATCCGCAGCCGGCCGGGCAAGTTATGTAAAATATCACAGGATATCAATGGTTTTTTACGGGCTTTAAAAAACATGTTCAGAAAATCTCCCGGATCTGGTGGTTGCGCTGAAACCAATCACCGGCCTGGGTACGCCGCTTTTTGAGAAAGGGCGCGATCTGCTGCTTCGATTCAAACGGTGCCTCGAGATAACCCGCATAAAGCATGAGCGCCACCCCTTTAAACCATTGCATAATATCGGGCTTACTCGTTTGGCGCGGGTCGTAGCGAATCAATACACGGCCGGAAGTAAATGACACGTCGATATCCAACAGCCCTTCTTTTAATTTAATAAGCGCAATGAGCTCCGATTGATACCGATGCCATTCCGGTGACAGTCTCTCCAATAGCGGGATGTGCAGGCGCAAGCGCCCCGGCAGGTGGTGGACCGTCCTGACCTGCCTGAAATGCAGCATGATCTTTGCCAGGTAAGCCAGCATGGTTATTGACCTCGTTTGGCCATAACGTAAGTCCACCATAATAGGTTGATGCCACCGGGAAGCGTGCGGTCACCCTGGATGACGATGCGATAGAGCGCCAGCATCAATACGCTTATCATCAGCGATGAGCGTAAATCCATCAAGCCACTGCTGGACTGGTAAATCTGCTGGTTCAGCGAGCGGCCGATCAAAGCGATTTCCCGCGTGAGCAAGCCATCCGGAGATTTCTCCAGATCGTCTTCCAAACCTAAAACCTTTATAACAATGCCGTGAATGATAACGGGCTCTACACGGGGAGGGTCATAAACAATCAGCAGACTGCCCGTGTGCCCGTTAATGTCGACCCTTTCAATACCGTCAATTTTTTTTATTTCGGCACCGATTTTTTTAAGGGTCTTGCCTTGCAGGCCCTCGAGTAATGGCGAAATGAAGCGCAGCCTGCCCGGCAGCGCATGCGCGGCCTCCAGCTTGCCTCGAATGGACGGCAGGCCCGTTTGTATCCGGGCTTTTTTTCTTAAAAGGGACGCCAAAATAAATCCCACAACCATATGCATAATATCACCTCGAAGCATCTCTGACAGCGGTCTTGATCATCGCGGTGGCGCTTGGTGTCGCCCTTTGAGCATCCACGGTTAGGAAAAAACACGCTGCGCGGGGAAAAGCAACCTATTCCGGTTAAAGCCTTCCGCCTTAGGGGTGAATTCGGCGGACCCAATCCTAGCCGCCGTGACCGAATCGACAAAAAGCCGGCCAAGGCAGTCGACCCGCAGATGAGAGGGGCCCATTGTTTAAGAAAGGGCCTTGTTTTCCTCAAATCGGGGATCCAAAAAGCTAAACATGAGGTTTAGCCCTCAGGCGAACCGATCGTTTCGATCGCTTGGATGGCAGGCGACGCTTGGTTGCCAGGAGCTGGCCGAATTCTTTGTGCAGATCAACACGATCGGTGAAATAGCCCACCAAAACATCCAGACGGTGGATCACTTCGGCGCTGACGGCATGCTCCATGCGGCAAGCCTCATCGTCCGCCTTTGCGGAATCCATCTGTAAGACTTGGACCAAAAACCGCTTCAAGCACAAATCGCGACGGGAGATGAACTTGGCGGCCTGATGGCCTCGCGGCGTAAATTCAATGCCACCGTAATGCTCATGCTTGACCAGGCCCAAGGATACCAGATTGTTGACCGCTCGGGTCACACTGGACCGCTTGACGCCCACGGAGTCCGCCAGGTCGGCTACCCGAACAGATCCCTGACTTGACAGGTGCCAAATGTGCTCGAGATAGTTTTCCTGGCTGGGCGTTAATCGCAAATCCATAACATACACTACCGGTTGGTTAATTTGGGAACCATTAAAGTTAGCCTAGGCTATCTTTTAAGCTTGCCATCAAATCCTCGGTGTCAACCGACCTTGAAAACATAATGTGCCGCGGTCGCTGACGCAACACTCGTGTTTGACCCCGAAGCGATAGTCCTCTATGGTGCCCCAAAAACCTATAGCTTGGATGGAGGATGAGCAGGGATGAGCACAAGTCCACTCAATGCGCGGCAGGCCGTCACGAAATCGGTAAGGGTTAAAGACCCTCGTAGGCCAATCATCACACCAAAGGCGCAAAGGGCCGTCGCAAAAACGGGAATGGCAGGATCTTTAGGGACCCTGTTCGTTTCCGGCTTTTTCAAATTTCAGGGCGCCAAGACATTGCATATCTATTCAGGATTCGGTCTGTTGGCCTTTACCGTCTGGCACCATTTCCTTAACCAGCCCCCCCAAAGACCACGGCGCCGATAACCAAGGTCCTTCGTTATAACAGCGGATGCCTGCCGGCACTATGGCGAAGTTTGCTCCCCTGTGGCGCAGGCGCCGGCAGGATACGCTACGGGTGGATGATGGACAGGCGCCCACCCCCGGCGCGGGGACCTTCCAACCCTTCCGGCCCTGCCAATGTCCATTAGGCCCCGGTTCATCTGCCGCCATCAGGGTCATCAAAGTCGCCCTCAACTTGGCACGCCCGCCGAGCGGGAGCTTCGCTTTCCGGAGCAACGGATAAAAGCCCCGCCCCCCAAAGGACAGGCATCCTAAAAGGCCAACCGGTATTGAAACATCACCATACCAGCAAGGCCAAAAGACGCATGGTAATGGTTGCTTCCGGCAACCTTGCCTGGGAACACCCGGTTATCGGAAGGTTCCCATCCAAACGTTTAATGAACATATGGATGCTCATCTGCGGGGATGCATTGGTTCCCTGTCTGAAGGGAAGGCGGCGCTAAGCGGGTCCGCTATTCCGTTGTGAGGGGCGCATTGCAGAACGCAGCGCATCAAATTTTCACCCCACGGGCAAGCCTGCGGCCTCCCTTTCCGGCGTTATCAGGCGCTTGCGGCCACATGCCTACCGCAGCACTCCGGAAGGCCTTATCGATGCAGGCCTCAAACGTGTGAAATATCGGGGCGAAATATGTGCCCACGATCGCTTTCGCTT
>JASFFM010000151.1:0-9289 GCA_050124295.1 Desulfobacterales bacterium
CAAATGGCCGGTGGGAAGGACTGAGCGTCGACCTTTGGCGAGAGGTCGCCCAGGAAATGGGTGTGCCATATGAATGGAGGGAATTTGCCACAGTTGCGGAAGTTATCGATAATACCCGATCGGGTGCGATTGATGTTTTACCGGCTTTGGCCGTCATCGAGGTGCATGAGAAGGTCATGGAATTCAGCCGTCAGTACCTGCGTTCAGGGCTGGCCATTGCCGTTGCCGCCAAATCGCGCGGTACCGGCCTTTTCCATTTGGCCCGACGTTTGCTTTCCTCCGACCTATTGATGGTGATGGGGATTTTGCTCCTGTTGTCGCTCCTGGCCGGTTTTGTCGTCTGGCGGTTTGAAGGCCGCCGCAATCGTGATTTTGAGGGGGGCATCCGCGAAGGAATCGGAAACGGATTCTGGTGGGCGGTGGTCACGCTGACCACGGTGGGGTATGGTGACAAAGCGCCCCAAACACTTGGCGGTCGGCTGACGGCCGTGATCTGGATGTTTTCTTCCATTTTCCTGATTGCCAGCTTCACGGCAGCCATTACCACGACCTTGACGATCAGTGAAATAAGCGGCAACATCCGTGGTTTTGAGGATTTACCGGGTGCCCGGGTGGGATCCATTGCACGGACGGTGGGAATGGAATATATGGCCCAAGAAAATATTTCGGCAAGATCTTTTAATGGTGTTCGGGAAGGGTTGCAGGCCCTTGCCGAAGATCGAATCGAGGCCTTTGTTTCCGATGAGGCGGTATTGAAGCATATGGTCAGAGTGATCTCGCCCGGCACCCTGATGGTTCTGCCCGACAGTGCTGATCACTATTACGTCGGCATGGCCATGCCGGCCGGCAGTCCTTTGCGAGAGCCGATCAACCGGGCGCTGCTGAAGGTTATCGCGCGCGATGAATGGGATGACTTGATCGACCACTACTTAGGGAATACGCCCTGATCCCGTCGGGCCCTCGGCTTGAACCATCGTTTGCAACGGTTCTTTTGTTGGCCGCGCTAAATTTGATGGCGATCGAGTCCCTCTTCGGTTGTTTGAGGGGTTCCCCTAAAAAATAAGAATCCAGCGCAGGGTTTGATTATCCAGTCGGAATGGTGATGACGCCAGCGCCGAAAGGAGCAAAAATGGGAAAACATTTGGTTCTGGTAGGCGGTGGCCATGCCCACATGGTGACCCTGTCGAACATCCATGAATTGGTCGCCATGGGACATCAGGTGACCGTCATCCAACCTTCCGATCACCACTATTACTCCGGTATGGGCCCCGGCATGCTGGGCGGTACTTACACACCCGATGACATCCGTTTTGCCACCCGTCATGTCGTGGAAAAACAGGGCGGGACCTTCATTGCCGATAAGGTAACCCGCGTCGATCCGGATGCCCGCTTGGTGCATATGGCTCTGGGGCAGCGTTTGGCTTACGACGTGCTTTCCTTCAACGCCGGGAGCTATGTGCCGGTCGACCTGGTGGCGGACCCGGAGGTGGATGTATTTCTGGTCAAGCCGATCGAGCGGCTCATGGAAGCCAAGCAGCGGTTTATCGCCCTGGCATCGAAGAAGAAGATCGCGGTTGGGATTGTGGGCGGGGGGCCCTCGGCCGCCGAGATCGCCGGCAACCTGCTGCAGCTGGCGATTGAAAATGGGCTCGAATTGCCCCTGATTAGCATCTATTCGGGGCAGCGTCTCATGACCCGCTTTCCCGGGCCCGTTCGCCGCCGACTCGGGCGCGCATTGAAGCGAAGGGGGGTCCGTATCCTGGAAAACGATTACGTGGCGTCCATCGCCGCCGCCCACATCACCATGCGTTCCGGGCGGACCCATGCAACGGATCTCGTTTTTCTGGCCCAGGGGGTCGTCCCATCCCCGATTATTGATGCTTCCGGACTGCCCACCGGTCCCGACGGGGGGCTGCGTGTCAACCGTTTTCTACAGAGCACTGCCTACCCCAATCTATTCGGCGGCGGGGACTGCATCCATTTCGAGGAAGCCCCCTTGGACAAGGTCGGCGTTTATGCCGTTCGCGAAAACCCCATTCTCTACCACAACCTCAAGGCCGCCCTTGAAGGCAGCGATCTGCAGGCCTTTGACCCGGGGGGCGATTATCTTTTGATATTCAACCTGGGCGAGGGGACCGGCGTGCTGCATAAACGCTGGTTGACCTTGGACGGCCGCCTGGCGTTTATGGTCAAGGATTATATCGACCGTCGATTTATGAAACGGTTCCACGCCATTGAATAGTCACGGGGACGACCGCCCGGACTTCCCTTGTTTCCCCAAAGCAGGTCTGTATTCACTGTACCTGACGACACCACCATGATGGTTTGGCGCTTGTCGGACCGTCTTGACCGAAAAATCATCTTCCCCCGCCGATGGCAAGGTCTGACCCGAAGCGACCCCCGATCTGTGAAGGAGAAGGCGACGCCTTGGTCCTAAATGGATGAATATTCATAACAAAAAAAAGAATACAGGAATTATAAAAGACTTATAACTAACAAAAATTAAATATTAAATTTTATTTTTAGTCTTTCCCGGACCGAAATGGCGTATCTGAATTAAAATTCATTCTTGATAAGGAGTTTTAGAATTAACCCAAAGGATGTTGACCACGGCAGGCAAATCGGGAAAATACATAATATATAATTGAAAATATGTTAAAATTTAATTTATTTAAATAATCAAACTCGTGTTTTTTTATCTTGACAGAAGAGGTTAAGACGGATTATTTGGATGAATCATCATTCATAATTATGTTTCTAAATCATTGGGGGAGGTAAACATGGTGAGAAAAATCAGAAAGGCAGCCGTCATCGGCTCCGGTGTCATGGGCGGCGGGATTGCCGCGCTACTGGCCAGTGCCGGCATCAAGACGCTGATGCTCGACATCGTTCCCTTCGATTTGACGGAAGAGGAAAAAAAGGATCCCGTGGCCCGTAACCGAATGGTCAAATCCGGTTACGATAACTTGTTAACCATCCAGCCGTCTCTGTTGATGCAGAAACGGGATATCGGTTTGATCAGCATCGGCAATCTGGAGGATGATTTCGACCGGCTCGTGGATTGTGACTGGATCGTGGAAGTGGTGGTGGAAAACCTGAAGGTCAAACAGGATCTTTTCGCCCGGATCGACAAGGTGCGCAAACCCGGTACGGTGGTGTCTTCCAACACTTCCGGTATCCCCCTTAAATCCATGTCCGCAGGTTTGAGCGACGACTTCCGCAAGCATTTTCTGGGGACCCACTTTTTCAACCCGGTTCGCTACATGCACCTGCTGGAAATCATCCCCGGTGAGGAAACCGATAAGGACATCCTCTGCTTCATGGCCGATTTCGGCGAACGCATTCTCGGCAAAGGCATCGTCTGGGCCAAGGACACCCCCAACTTCGTGGGCAACCGCATCGGGGTCCAGGGCATGGTCAAATCCATGCAGCTGATGGTGGAAGAGGGTTTGAGCATTCAGGAAGTGGACGCCCTCTTCGGCACGGCCATGGGACGGCCCAAGACGGCCATGTTCAAAACCTCGGACCTGGTTGGCCTTGACACCCTGGGTCATGTGGCCCGCAACAGTTACGAGTTGGTCACGGATGAGGACGAAAAGAAAGATTTTGTCGTTCCGGATTTCGTCAACCGGATGATCGATAAAAAACTGCTGGGCAAGAAGACCCAGGCGGGTTTCTACAAAACTGAATTGACGCCGGAATGGAAAAAAATCCGTAAGGTGATCAACCCGGACACACTGGAATACGAAGACTGGCAGAAAGTCGATTTCCCTTGTCTGGGCGAGGCCAAGAAAGCAAAGACATTGGCGCAGAAAATGCGGGCCATCGTCTACGGTGACGACAAGGGCGCCCGATTCGCCTGGAAGTCTGTGGCCAGCCAAATGATTTATTCCGCCAATCGCATCCCGGAAATTTCCGACACGGTCGTGGAAATCGACAACGCCATGAAATGGGGCTACAATTTTGAAATGGGCCCTTTTGAAACCTGGGATGCCATCGGGGTCAAAGAATCCGTGGCCAAGATGGAGGCCGACGGTTTGACGGTTCCGGCCAAAGTCAAAGACATGCTGGCGGCCGGCATCGATACGTTCTACAAGACGGAAAACGGCAAGGTGTTCTTCTATGATTTCGACACCCAAGCCTACCAAGAAGTCGCGGTGAGTGAGGCCAATCTTTCCCTGGCAGCCCTCAAAGGTTCCGGCAAGCTGGTCAAGACTTGCGACTCCGCTTCCCTGGTGGATCTTGGCGAAGGTGTGTTCTGCTGTGAATTCCATACCAAAATGAATGCCCTGAACGCCGAAATCATCCAGTTCATGGGTGACGCCATGGACTATGTCGATGAAAACGGTGTGGGGCTGGTGATCGGCAACCAGGCCGGCGGCATGCCGGGCGCTTTTTCGGCGGGCGCCGATTTGGTGCAGGTCGGCACGGCGGCCAAAACCAACCGTCTGGATGAGGTCGCGGAAATGATCAAGGCCCTGCATGCCGTCATCCAGCGCGAGACTTACAGTCCTTTCCCGGTGGTCGCGGCACCCTACGGTTTGGCATTGGGGGGCGGTTGTGAGGTGTGCCTGGCCGCCGACCGTATCGTGGCCCATGCCGAACTGTACATGGGGCTGGTGGAAATTGGGGTCGGGCTGCTGCCCGGCGGCGGGGGATGCAAAAACCTGTGGAAAAAAGCCGTTGCATCCATTCCCTCCCATGTGAAGGATGTGGATCTGTCCAAATTTTTTGTGCCAACCTTCATGAGCATTGCCACGGCCAAGGTTTCCATGTCGGCCGCCGAAGCTCGTGCCAATGGATTTCTCGGCCCCCAGGACCGCATTGTGTTCAACCGCGACCTGTTGATCGGTGAAGCCAAGAAAGAGGTGTTGCGCATGGCGGATGCCGGTTATGCTCCGCCGGCCAAGAAGAAATTGAAAGTTCTCGGTGCGGCCGCTGAAGGCATGGTCAACGGCGAAATTTTCAACATGCAAAGCGCCGGATATGTTTCCGAATATGATGCCTTCCTGGCGCGGCGAATCGCCACGGTCATTGGCGGCGGCGATGTCCGTACCAATAGTGAAGTCGATGAAGAGGTCATTCTCAATCTCGAACGGGAGGCGTTCATTGATTTTCTGAAAGAGGAAAAGACGCTGGCCCGAATCGAGCATATGCTGAAGACGGGCAAACCCCTGCGCAACTAATCCGGCAACCCGGACGTTTCATCCAAGGAGGATTCAACCATGAGAGATGCCTATATTGTCACATCCGTGCGAACCCCCGGGTGCCGAAGGGCCAAAGGGGCGTTTAAAGATACACGGCCCGAAGACCTGCTGTCGCACATTCTGAAATCGGCGGTTGAAAAAACGGCCCATCTGGAACCGGCCCAGGTGGAAGACCTGATGATCGGCTGCTCCTTTCCGGAAGCGGAACAGGGGCTGAATATCGGCCGCATCGCCGGACAGATCGCCGGTTTCCCGGAAAGTGTATCCGGGGCTACGGTCAATCGCTTCTGCTCTTCCGGTCTGGAGGCCATTGCGCTGGCGTCTTTGCGCGTCATGGCCGGCTGGTCCGAGATCACCATCGGGGGAGGGGTGGAATCCATGACCTATGTTCCCATGGGCGGCAACCTGCCGCGCCCTCATCCCGAATACACGCGACGGCAAGCCGATCTCTACGCCTCGATGGGGATTACGGCCGAGAATGTGGCCAATCGCTATGATGTCTCCCGCGAAGCCCAGGACGAATTCGCGTTCAATTCTCAGATGAAGGCAGCGGAAGCCCAAAAAAATGGGGCTTATACGGAAATCGTCCCCACGCCGGCCGCAAAATACGTCCTGAGCGACAAGGGAACCTATCAGAAGGAAACCTTCCTGCAGGATTTCGACGACGGCGTGCGGGCCACCACCACGGTGGAAGGGCTAGCCAAACTGCGGCCGGTGTTTGCCGTCAACGGGTCGGTCACGGCCGGGAATTCTTCCCAGACCACGGACGGCGCCGCCGCTACCGTGATCATGAGCGGGGACAAGGTCAAGGAGCTTGGCCTGCAGCCGATCGCCAAGCTGAAGTGCTATACCACAGTGGGTTGCGGTGCTGACGAAATGGGTGTCGGCCCGGCCTACGCGATTCCCAAACTGCTCAAATTGGCCGGTGTGGATATCAAGGACATTGGTCTGTTCGAGATCAACGAAGCCTTTGCCTCCCAGGCGATCTATTGCATCCGCGAGCTGGGCCTGGAAAACGATATGGACAAGATCAACGTCAACGGCGGGGCCATTGCCCTGGGGCACCCCCTGGGATGCACCGGTGCCAAACTGTGTGCCACATTGCTGCGCAATATGAAGGATCGCGGCGTCAAGTATGGTGTCGAATCCATGTGTATTGGCGGAGGAATGGGGGCCGCGGCCCTGTTTGAACTCTGTGATGGATAGGATCGGTGCGCCGGGCGTCAGGAATCTCGCCCGGCCTCATTCCGGAGTGTTTACAACGGCGGCAGGATCGCCGCTCCATGCGGGGCGGTCCTGCCGCCGTCATTTGGGGGCCGGGGCCTTTTGCGGCTCACTGGATGGTGACCTCAATCCGGGGTATCGCCGGTATCCGCCGGGGGAATTTTTCGTACGGTTTGATCAATCGTCTGGTAAATCGTTCGAAATGTTTCCGGGAAGCCGGCCGGGGAGACGCGCCCGGCTTCAATGAATTTGACAACGACTTCCTTGGCGGCGCGCAGAACTTGCTCATCGATGGAGGCCATGTTCGTTATCCTTCCTCAGAAACGTTGCGGGAATAAAGACCAAACCATGAAGTTTACCCCCCTGTCAAGACTGATCTCCCTGCCTGCCCTGTTGTCGGCGAGCACCGCTATCGTAAATCAAAATGATTGAAATTTATCTGCCAGCGGTATAGAACTACGGCGAAATTTCGATTCTGACGCCGGTAATACGGGCGGCGCCGTCACGATATTCCGATCAGGGCCGAATGACCCGTTAACGACCCGGGAATCTTGCGGTGTCGGGGAAGAGGGCATGGTAATCAAACGTTTCGGGAAAAGGGTTTTCCCAAGCCTGGTGGCACTAGCGCTGGTGCTGAGTACGGCCGGGTGTTTTTTCAATCTCAGTAAGGAAAAAGACTTCAAGAGCTGGTATTTTGGACAGCCCGGTATGGCCGGCGCCTTAGGCGAAAAGCGCTGCGACCCATATGCCGATCGGATTCTTGGCCAGCGTCATCCCTATTATTTGCACTTCCGAACGTTGGAAGTTTTTTATCAACCCCAGGGAGGGATACGCTTTCCGGAACGCAGTACGGCCGTGTCGCAGGACGGCCAGGGCGGTCGAGCGGTCTATGCTTGTGAAATCGTTGATGAGGGCCAAGGATCATTCAATTTCAATGCGGTCGATGCCGGGCTGGTCGATGTTATCATCCCCTACCGGAAAGCGACAGCTGTACCTGACGAAGCGGTTCGCCATCCGGAGACCGGTTCCTACCCGCTGGAAGTCGCCTACAATGCCGGTATTGCGGCCGTCATGAAGGCCCCGGTTTACCTGGTCCACGACGTCCTCAAAACCCTCTACATCCCCGTTGCCGGTACTTACTTCCTGTTTAAATCCGATGAAGAGGCCCAGACGGGGTCTCCAGCCGACGCCCAAAGCGCTTCATCCGCGGAATTCGATGGGGTGGCAGCACCAGAAGAGACCGGGTCTGCTTCGGAAACCCCAGAGGCGATCGCAGGCGCCGAGGCCGGGCCTGCTGCCGATACCCCTGAGGAGACCGAAGATCCCCAGGCCGCAGTCGCTGCCGAAACTCCGGAGGCGATCGCAGGCGCGCAGGTCGAGCCTGTTTCCGAAGCTTCAGAGGTAAAGATGGAAACCCAGGCTGAGCCCGCTTCCGTGACCCCCAGCGCCGAAGCGCCGGCATCTGACGATCGAACCGATGGGTCTGCGACGGATTTCGCGGCTATGGCCCCGCAGGCAACACTTGGCCCCTCGGATGACACCTCCCCCGAGCCCCCGGTCTCTAGCGCTGGCGCAACGGCCGAAACGGTCGAGGCGGCCCCGTCGCCAACGCCTGCCGCAATGGCTGCCGCCGATGATCGTGCCGCCGAGACGACGGCAAGCCCATCCACTTCAGAAAGCGCCCCGTCTTCCGTACCGGAAGACGTCGAATCCAAGGGAGAGCCGGTGCTGTCGGCCCCGGAAACGGTTGCCGAAGTGCCGGAGGAGACCAACGATTCTTCCCCAGCCCAGGCCATGGGGCCTGAGGTTGTCCCTGATGTATCGTCGCCCGCCGGAGCGCGTACGGAAGGTGGTCCAGCGCCCGTCCCGGAGAGGGCATCGGGAGGTGCTAGGGAGGATGCGGTCATCCAGGAAGAGGATCTAACCGAAGCGCCGGCCCATCAGACCTCGGCCGCCGCAGCGGTTTCCGGATTGGACGATACGATCCCTCCGGGAGAAGAAAGGCCCCTGATGGCGGTGGCCGGCAGCAGCGAAACACCCGCCGTGGATTCGACCGGCAAGATCGCCATGGAGCAAGAAGCCGCCTTCAGGGAGCCAGTGGGGAAGGATGCCTCCGCAGGTATGGCCAGTGTGACCGAAAGCCAGGAGACGCCCGTCGCTAGACCACCGGTTCAATTGGAAGAGATCAGGATTTCCAAAGGCAAGCTCACCAAGCAGGTGGCTTTTTTAGGATTCGTCAGTCGTTCGGCGACGGTCGACCCTGCCACCAAAAACCTTTTTGAGAACAAGTTATGGACGGTCCTCATGGACGAATGCAGCCGCCGGGTCAAAATGCTTCGCCCGGGCGATCCGCGCTTTCCAGAGGGATTGACCCAGCTTTCGCGCGACCAGTTCGGCCGCTTCAACAGTTTTGAATTGACCACCCTGGCCCGCTTTGGGGGCATCAATGCCGTGGTCACCGGATCGGTGATCGATATCCGTCTGTCCAATGAGATCAGCGGCATTCTTTGGTACAAGGAACCCGAAGGCGCCCTGCGGGTGGCAATCCTGGTGGAAGTCTATGATGCCGAAACCGGTACCAAACTGCTCGATAAGACACTGGTGCACCAGGCGGAGGTGGACGAACTGGAGCCCGGCTATGATGGATCGCCACGGGATGAGGACATGCCTTTCCTGCAAGAGGCGCTGGATGCCATTGCCGAAGATATGGGCGATTTGGTCTGTGACACACTCGACGATCAACCCTGGCGGGCTTTTATCACCCGTATCGACGGCGCCCGCATTACCCTGTCAGCCGGATCGGAGGCCGGGCTAGCACCGGGCAATATCCTGACGGTCTACAACAGTCAGATTATCGA
>JASFFM010000152.1:0-9282 GCA_050124295.1 Desulfobacterales bacterium
GTCAGGGAGAACCCATGAGCAAAGCCATTATGTTGCATCAAACCGGCGGACCGGAAACCCTCCGCTGGGAAGATTATGATCCCGGCTCCCCCCAGGCGGGTGAAGCCCTTGTGCGCCACGAGGCCGTGGGCTTGAACTTTATCGATGTCTATCATCGTACAGGACTCTACCCCATCGGCGAACTTCCTGCCATTCCGGGCATGGAGGGCGCCGGCACGGTGGAAGCCATCGGGAGCGATGTGAGCGAAGTCGCCGTTGGTGATCGTGTGGCTTACGCCGGGCTCCCCCCCGGAGCCTATGCCGAGCGCCGCCGGATTCCGGCGCACCGATTGGTCAGACTCCCCGCCCATATTCCCACAATCCAGGCCGCTGCGATGATGCTGCAAGGCATGACGGCCCGCTATCTCCTCAAGGGGTGTACCACCATTCAACGCGGTGATACGATCCTGCTGCACGCCGCGGCCGGCGGCGTCGGACTCATCGTCTGTCAATGGGCCAAGTATTTGGGGGCCACGGTTATCGGCACCGTCGGCAGTGCTGAAAAAGCGGCCCTGGCCCGGGCCCACGGCTGCGACCACACCGTGTTGTACGCGGAAGAAGATTTTGCCGTGCGCGTAAAGGAGATCACCGACGGCCGGGGCGTGGATGTGGTTTACGATTCGGTGGGTCAGGCAACCTTCCTGCCTTCCTTGGACTGCCTGCGGCCCATGGGGATGATGGTGAGTTTCGGCCAGGCCTCCGGTGCCGTCGCCCCCATCGACCCGGGACTGCTGGCGGCCAAAGGCTCCCTCTTCCTGACCCGGCCAAGCCTGATGACCTACACGGCTGCACGGCAAGATCTCCTCTACCATGCCGAAGATCTCTTCGCGGTCGTAACCAAGGGCGTTGTCCAAGTGGACGTTCGCCAGACCTATCCGCTCGCCGAGGCCGCAGCCGCCCACAGGGCTCTCGAGGCACGCAAGACCCAGGGTTCCAGTGTCTTGGTTGTCGACTGAACCTGCCGCAGCGCATCGAAGGCTAAAAAAACCATGCTATTCGAGGAGTTTGCCGTGACCTTATTCCATGCCCCGCTAGACAGCCTGCCCCTCTTTGGCCCGCTTTTTCAACGGGGGGTCGGCGTTACGGTTCAGACCGGATCCAGCCTGGAAGACCTTCTCTGCTGCCAGTGGCAGATCGATCACGACTATGTGATGCGCCGCATCAGCACCTTGTTTCTGGACAGCCAACCGGTGGATGATCTGTCCGCCACCATCGTGCAGGAAGGCATGACCCTGGCCCTGTCGGGCGCCATGCCCGGATTAATCGGGGCCACCATGCGCCGAGGGGGGATTTTGGCATCCTTTCGAAGCGGCATTAGCTATTGTCAGAACCGCACCGGCAAGCAGGCCGGTCGCGGCCGTATCACCCTCAAGCTGTTCAATTTGCTCATCGATGAATTGGGGCCGGCGTTTCTGGCCCGGGGAATATGGGTACCCCGGCACCAACTGGCGGCCTTGTTCCCTGAGCATCCCGAGATCGATGACCACTCGGGGAAAGATATCGAAGTCACCACGGCCCGCAGGCCATCGATGACACCTGCCTGATCAAACCTGCCACGGCGGCTATCGACAGGCTCGCTGGGGGCATCGCGGGGAGAACCCTTGGGCGGGAATATTTTTCAACAATCCGAAGCATGAAGCGGCACCAATCATACTTCCCAAAGGTCCCCTTACAAACCATAGCGCCCCGAATGCCGTCGGGAGCCGCGTCCGTAAAAATACGACCGCCGCAAAAATTGCGCTGGACATCGCCCCCCTTGGCGCCAAGATTCGGTTGACACCCGCGAGCAAGTTTTATATTGTAATTCCCTGTAGATAGCTACAACTTTACTGACATCACACGGTCATTTTGTGCCTATTCTTAGTCAAAATCGTAAGCTTTAGTTTCTATTGGTATCTAACTCTCTTATAAACTAACCTAAATCGACCTTTATTGACATCGCCAAAGAAGACCCCTGCGGTGTCATGGCTGGAAAATAGGGCAGCACGGTTGATCATCCTTTCACCGTAAAAGGAGGCAAGAGGCTATGGACAAAATCATTCGAATCGATGTCGGCGCGGAAGGCGGTCCCAAGGCCGCTGTCATCCCGCTGGGTGAATACGAGGGCATGGGTGGACGCGGCATGACGTCCATGGTGGTAAGCCAAGAGGTCCCGGCCGACTGCCATCCGCTGGGTCCGGAAAATAAACTGGTCATTGCCCCGGGCATGCTGACAGGATCGGCGGCATCCACATCAGGGCGTATATCGGTGGGGTGCAAAAGTCCTTTGACGGGTGGCATCAAAGAATCCAATGCCGGCGGCCAGGCTGGGCAAACCCTTGCACGGTTGGGTTATGCGGCCATTATTCTCGAAGGTGCCGCTCCCGCCAATGCACTCTACAAGGTGCTGATCAACAAAGACGGCGTTCAAATCAGCGATGCGGCGGAATACAAGGGCCTCAGAAACTATCCCCTGGTGGACAAGATTAAAAGCGCGCACGGCGAAAAAATCGCCGTCATGTCAATCGGGCCGGCCGGAGAAATGAGAATGCCGTCCGCCACCGTGGCTGTGACCGATCGGGAAATGCGGCCCTCACGCCATGCCGGCCGCGGCGGTGTGGGCGCGGTGATGGGCGCCAAAGGCATCAAGGCCATTATCATTGACGACGCCGGCACCAAAATGCGCCAACCGAAAAATCCCGAAAAGTTCAAAGCCGCCAACAAAGCCTTCAATCAGGGCCTGCGCAGTCACGCCGTCACCGGCGAGGGTCTTCCGGCCTACGGCACCAACGTCCTGACCAACGTTATCAACGAGGCCGGCGCCTACCCGACCTACAACTTCAAGCAGGGCCAGTTTGATGATGCCGGCAAAATCAGCGGCGAAACCATGGCCGAACTTGAAACCCAGCGCGGGGGCAACCCGACCCATGGCTGCCATGTGGGCTGCGCCATTCGCTGTTCGGGAATCTTTGTCGACAAGGACGGAAATTATATCACCAAACAGCCGGAGTATGAGACCGTCTGGGCGCACGGCGGCAATTGCGGCATCTGCGATCCCGATGCCATCGCCAAGCTGGACTTTCTGGATGATAACATCGGCGTGGACACGATCGAAATGGGCGTCACCATTGGGGTGGCCATGGAAGCCGGTCTGATCAATTTCGGCGATGCCGAAGGCGCCCTCAAACTGGTCGAAGAGGTCGGACAAGGCACCCCCCTCGGCCGTATCCTGGGTGGCGGGGCCGCACTCACGGCCAAGGCCTTCGGCCTTGAACGTGCCCCGGTCGTCAAAGGGCAGGCCATGCCGGCCTATGACCCGCGATCGGTCAAGGGCATTGGCGTAACGTATGCCACCACGCCCATGGGCGCTGACCATACGGCCGGCTATGCCATCGCGACGAACATTCTCAAGGTTGGCGGTGATGTCGACCCGTTGAGCACGGAAGGGCAAATCGAACTCTCGCGCAACCTGCAAATTGCCACCGCCGCGCTGGACGCGACGGGCTACTGCCTGTTCATTGCCTTTGCCATTCTCGATCAGGAAGAAACCTTCAATGCCATGGTCGACACCATTAACGGGATGTACGACCTCAGTCTTACGGGTGACGATGTGGTTGCCCTGGGTCAGAAGATCCTCAGCATGGAGCGCGACTTTAATAAAAAGGCCGGCTTCACCAAAGAGCACGATCGACTGCCACGCTTTATGCATCGGGAAGCCATCGCGCCTCACAACGCCACCTTCGATATTCGTGACGAGCAGTTGGACGAGGTTTTCAACTGGTAAATGTCAGGAAGGAAATATCATTCCAACACGGGAAGGGCGGCATAGAGCCGTCCTTCCCTTTTTCATCCCCCCACATCGTGGCCCAAGAAGATCGCCCGTGGCCTTGCCGTGCAAAACCATGCCCCGCGCGCACCACAAAAGAGCCGCCCCTATCCCTTGCCGCCGGATCCTACCGGGGGAGACATCCTGTTGGACCGCTGTCGGCCGTATCGGATTTTGAAGGGGATGGGCAGAAAGGCTTAAAGAAGCGGCCCGTTCAGAAAGCGCACGGGATGCGCTTTTAGCAGTCCAGGGAGATCCCGAGAGGTCGTGCCATCCGGCAGCCATTCTCAATCGAAGAGATTTTTAATGCTGCGCAGAACCTTTTGATCCAGCCGCTGGTCTACTTCCGTTTGCAGTTCCAGCAATTTTTTGTTGTCCGGATCGACGTTTAGACCCGTCTTGATGTAGCGGCGGGCATTATCATATTTGAAGCTATTCATCTCGTTTTCTGCCAGATCGGCGTAACGTCGGGCAATTTTTCCGCGCCCCAAGCGTGCTTCTCTGTTGCCCGGATCGATTTTCTCTAATTCGCGATAATAATACAAAGCATTGTCGTTTTCAGGCTTGGTCAGTTTGTAGGCGGCCAGGCTGTCGTTGGCCTGCACCAGAAGACGCTGAATTCTTTTCTGGCGCTGCTGCTCGATCTGCCGATTTATCTTCTCCTTGAGTGACCATAGGCGCCGATTGTCGGCGTCGACCGACAAACCTGTGGTAATGAAACCGAGTGCTTTTTGGTTTTTGGAGCGCTGCATCTCCCGTTCGGCCAACTGCGCATAACGCTCGGCAATGGCTTTGATTCCCTGCCAGGCGGTGCGGTTGCTCGGGTCCCGTTTGAGTACTTCCTTGTAATAATGGTAGGCATTATTGTCTTCTGGCTCCGTTAAGTTCCACGTTTCCAGGTTTTTGCGGGCTTTCTGCAGCATAAGGGCAATTTGGGGATCCACAGCCGGTTTCGCGGCAGGGGCGTCCGTTTTTTCTTTTCCCGCAGCAACCGACGCATTGGCATCCTTCGATGTTGTACCGGTTTCGTTTTCAGAAGCGATGGGAACACGGATAACCTTCGGTTCGTTTTTGGATGGCAGCAGGTTGAAATAGAAAGCACCACCCGTGGCGGCCAGGAGGATGAGGAGGACCATCAACCAGGGCCAGCGTCGATTCTTCTTGCCTGTCTCCGTCGCCATAGCCTCCGGCGGTATGATCATGGTTTCCTGATAATCCGGCTCGGTGGTCTGGTCCCGCTCGCTGGGGGGCGCTACCGGTTCCTGCCGGCGCAATGCCCAGACCATGGACGCTTCCTCGGATTTCAACTCACTGTCGAAGAGACCTTTGATGAATTGGGACAACTTCTGTCCGTTGGGGCGGAAGTTCAGGTGATAAATGCAGTCTTCAAGGTCGGAGAGCATATCGCCGCAGGATTCATAGCGATCGTCGGGGTGTTTGGCCAGCGCCATATCCAGCACGACGACCAGGCATTCGGGCAAATCCCGAACAATGCGCTCCGCCCGCGCAAACCGGGCTTCACGGGCCTGGGAGAGAATATCCATGGCGTCGCCTTCATACATGAAACGCCCCGTCACCATCTCATACAGCAGGATGCCAACGGAGAAAATGTCGGATCGGTGGTCAACTTCACGACCTTCGGCCTGCTCCGGTGACATGTAGGCGACCTTGCCCTTGATCACCCCGGAGCGGGTATTGGTGATCCGACTGGCGGCCTTGGCAATTCCGAAATCAATGATTTTAACCTGACCGTCATAGGTCAGAAAGATATTCTGGGGGCTGACATCACGATGAATGATATTGAGCAGATGCCCCTGCAGATCCTTCATGGTATGCGCATAATCCAAACCGGAACAGACCCCGGCGGTGATATGCAGCACATTCTCGAGACTCAGGGGCATGCCGCGCTGGCCCGCCGAATGAAGGACGGTCTTTAGATCCTTGCCGAAGAGGTATTCCATGGCAATGAAATAGCTGTCTTCCAGTCGCCCGAAATCATAAATCTGAACAATGTTGGGATGTTGCAGCAGGGCGGCCAGACGCGCTTCATCGATGAAATAACTGACCGCCTCCTTCTCGGCGGACAGGTGAGGCAGGATTTTTTTGACGGCGACGGCTTTTTCAAACCCCTCCTCGCCGGAAATTTTCCCGCGATAGAGTTCCGCCATACCACCAACCGCGATGCGATCGGTCAGCCAGTATTTGCCGTATTGTTGCGGTGCCGCTGTTGTCATATGCGTATCAGAGGGCCGATGTTCATCGGAAAGGGGCTTGCGGAAGCCCTGAAATTCACCGCTATGCTCCGAAGTCATTAGATTAATTCAATAACAATATCAGAGCAGCTCCTAAATGACAACTTAAAGTTAGGCCTTCCGCAAGGAGGCACGACCGCATAGACGCCCTTGCTGGACCACAGGGAACCCATCACAACAACACGATTTAAATGAATATTTTCTATTTGGATGCAGTTGGGTCCGCCGAGCAAGATGCGGGTAGGGCCATTTTCCGGCAGGCAACCTCAATCTTTCTGAAACCTCCGCGGGCCGGTGGCTTGAAAGCCAAAAAACAGCTTGTCGCTATGATATCGGTGCGTTTTAATCTTTTGGAGACCGCCCCATCCTCCGCCGCATCGGCCACCTTTTGCCCGCGGGGGGGGCAGTCGGCCACCGGGTTTTCGATGGGTTTGGGAGCGGGTTGGCAATAGGGTGAGGCATTCCTTGCAGGGGCACATCGAATCAGGCCTGCACCGATGCCTCACGGTGGATCCACCTCCAACCAGGCCTCAGGATGCCCGCATCAGGATCAGAATCAGCCTTTAGGGGTGGGAAAAACGATACCATCTAAATTGACGCGGTCGATCACCCAAAAATACCGCGATATATAATTATATTGACAAAACATATTCAAAACAGTATGTTATAAGCAATTTAGTTTTCCATTGAATGACGCCAGGCCCATCCATGCCTGGCGAGGTGCAACCTGGAAAAATCGCCATGAAAAAACACAAGCATGCCACCCCCGCAACCCAACCGCCATTGGCCTCGAGTGAGCGCTTCGAACGTGGTTTTCGGAAAATGAGCAACAAGGATACCCGTATTTATGCCCGCAAACCCTGTTCGGAGGACACCCATTTCTCCGCCAACCGCGAATTGTTTCAGGGTACGATCAAAAATGTTAGTGAAGGCGGCATTTATGTCCAAACCCGGGAACGGTTTGTCGTCGGCCAGGAAGTGGTCGTTGCCGGTCCCTTCGGTAAAGACCAGCAGGACGTTAAACGCTACGGCAAAGTCGTTTGGACCGACGCGGGCGGCATTGCCGTGCAATTCGTTCAAAGGGTCATCCCGCAACCGCGGCGTTAGACCCTGAGCAAGCCGCTGGGTGCCGTTGGCCGGCTTCCGCTCTCAATCCCGCGTTCGATCTCCCCCATCAAAGACAACGAATGGGCCAGTTGAATCACCCGTCTCCGCCGGTCAAAAAAGGGGAATGCCCCATGCAGGGCCTCAAAAAGGACGATCTGCTCACTCGCGTGACACGCTACAATCTTATCCGCGATCAACGCATGCTCTATATCGATGTGCACGAAACCCTGCATGGCAATCTGGCCGCGCCCTTCTTGGCTGTTCCCAACTTGATCAACATCATTGCCCGGCAGGAATTTCAAGGGACGGGCATGTCCGAGGTGGAAGCCCTCGAGGACTGCCTAAAAAAAATTGCCTCGGTCCCTTTTGAAGGCATCTTTCCGGAACACGCCCCGCCAGCCTCCGCAAGCGACGATAGCCCCTAACGGATGTGGGCGACCATGCCGCTGAAGGATCGATATAGCCGCCCCGCGGCGGGTATTCAGAACCAAAATGAACCGCCCCCGGGAAAGCGGCCGCGGTCGGCAGCATCATCGACGAGCGGTCGCCAATGGCTCCCCAGGGCGGCACGTTTAGACCAAGGCCTTGCGTTTGTAAAGCCGGAAAAGATATTGGCAGGCGTGCCCTCAAATGGCTGAATCGGATACGGTTATTTCGCTCAAACTGCAAGCCAGCGTATTCGCGCTGGTGTCGGCCGCCTTTACCACGATCTACATCACCCAGCCAGTTTTGCCTGTGATCCAGGCAACCTACCAGATATCCGCCGCCCGGTCGTCGGCCACCATTTCGGCCGTCATCCTGGGCGTCACACTGGCCAATCTGCCCTTCGGCACCCTCGCCGACCGTTGGGCCATCCGACCGATTATCCTCCTCGGCAGCCTGATGGTCGTGGGCGCCAATATCGTCTGTACGATCACGGAAAGTTTTCCGACACTGGTGGCCGCGCGTTTTGTCCAAGGCCTCTTTATTCCGGCCCTAACAACCTGCCTGGCGGCTTTTCTTGCGCGTCACCTGCCGCCCCAGCGCGTGAATGTGGTTATGGGGACCTACGTTTCCGCCACGGTGGCCGGCGGTCTGGGCGGCCGTCTGCTGGGCGGACTATTCCATTCCCTGTTGCACTGGCGCTGGGCCTTTGTTGTCGCGGCCGCGCTGGTGGCCCTGGCCTGCCTGGTGGCATGGACCTGGCTGCCCCGTGCAAAACGAGCGCTCGTCCGTCCCTCGGCCAAGATGGGTTTTTTACACTTGCTGGCCCAGGGGCCCTTGCTCAAAAACTACCTGGTGGCCTTCTGCGCATTCTTTGTGTTTTCATCGATTTACAACTATTTGCCATTTTACCTGTCGGGGCCAAAATTTAATACTCCCACGCGCACCATTACCTTGATGTACCTGGCCTATCTGATCGGTATCCTGGTCGGACCCCTCGCCGGTCAGATGAGCAACCGCTTCGGCAACGGTCGAACCATGGCCGCCGCCACCGTCCTTTTCGGCTTATCCCTGGGCCTCACCCTCTATCCGGCCTTGATTACAGTGGGCATCGGGTTGGCCGGCATTTGCGCCGGCTTTTTCACCATCCATGCCGCCGCGGCCGGATGGCTTAATCGGCACCTGGTCGCCAGCCGGGGGCGTGCCAATTCCCTGTATGTTCTGTTCTACTACGCCGGGGGCGCCTGCGGCATTACCCTGAGTGGGCGGGCCTACGAAGCATATGCCTGGACGGGTGTGATCGGCCTGGGACTGGTCATGCTTCTGGTCCCGCTGGGAATCGGCTTGAGGGGGGCGGCAACGGAGCAATAAGCGGCAAGGACAAACCGGCTCTCGATGACGCCCACCCGCAGCGCGGGCGGAAACCCTCAAGGGTCTCGGCGCTGCCGTTGCCCCGCCGTCACAGGGCGCAGGCGGCCTCCACAGTGGCGATGGCCTTGGGAATGACCGGCCCTAGAACGCGGCCGCCGTTGGCGGTGATGTGAACCACGTCCTCGATACGAATGCCGCCCAAACGACGATAGGGCTCGAGTTTGTCGAAGGCAATAAATGACGACCAGCGCTTTTCCTCATACCACTGATCCATCAGCGCCGGAT
>JASFFM010000153.1:0-9241 GCA_050124295.1 Desulfobacterales bacterium
GATATAAATTAGACCTAAACTAGACAAGCAATTGACAATGTCAAGACGACACCTAAAATATTCACATGAATCAAAAACGCTACGAAATACAATACGTTTCACGTCGCTCTGGGCTTACCGCCCACCGCATTCGCGCCTGGGAGCGCCGCTACCAGGCGGTGACCCCCGAACGAACGGCCTCCGGACGCCGCATTTACTCCGAAGACGACATTCGACGCCTGCAGTTGCTGCATCGGGCGGTGGAAAACGGTCACCGCATTTCCGAGGTCGGCCGCCTGGCGCGGGATGATTTGATCAAGCTCGTTCATCGGAACAATGCGTTCGATGGGAGGGTGCAGACCGTCGGGTCGACTGCCGGGGTAGGCGCGCGGGAAAAGGATACCGTGCGGGCGGCCTACCAAGCGGTCGTGGCCTTAAATGCCCAGACCCTCAAAACTGTCCTGACCCGGGCTTTGGTGGATTTCCCCCGCCGACGCCTCATCGAAGGCATCATCGTGCCCTTGCTGGCCCAGGTGGGCAACGCTTGGGTCAAAGGCCGTTTGGGCATGGCCAACGAGCATATGGCCAGTGCGGTCGTGCGCTCTCTTTTGGGTTCCCTGCTGCAAGAAAGCGCCTCCGATCCGCAAATGCCCGGCATTGTCGTCGCCACGCTCAGCGGACAATTCCATGAGCTGGGCGCAATGACGGTGGCCCTCGCGGCCGCGGATGCCGGATGGCGACCGCTGTATCTGGGCCCAAACCTCCCGGCCGAAGAGGTTGCCGCCACGGTCGAGCAGACGGCCGCCTGCGCGGCCGCCGTGAGTGTGGCCGCCTCGACCAACAGCCAACAGCTCTTACGGGAAACCATCAAGCTGGCCGGGCTGCTGGAAGGCCGGGCGGTTTTGTTTGCCGGAGGTCAAGCAAGTGCGACCTTCCGTTCATCACTCGATCGTGCCGCCATTCGATGGTGTGACACCCTCGAAGCATTCCACTATGCTCTCCTGGACGAGGAGCTGCACGGCGGCCGGGATGTGAAGCCATGAGCGCGGGGCGCAACAGACGAGCCTCGGGCGCGCTGGGGGGGCTTTTCATCGGCGATGCCCTGGCCATGCCGGCACACTGGTATTATCGGCGAGACGCATTGCAGCGGGACTACGGTACCATCGATCGTTATCTTGCGCCGCGAAACCCGCACCCGGATAGTATTTTGTGGCGCTCACGGTTCCCTTCACCGGGTCCCGAATTCGACATCCTCCACGATCAACGCCGTTTCTGGGGCCAGCGGGGTATTCATTACCACCAGTTTCTGGTGGCGGGCGAGAACACGCTCAACCTGAAATGTGCCCGTCTTTTATGGACCTCCCTCAGCCATCGGCGGGGTTACGTGGCCGATGATTATTTGAAGCGCTACATAACCTTCATGACCACCCCCGGCAGCCATCGCGATACGTATATCGAAGAGTATCATCGCCATTTTTTTACCCGTTTGGCAGGTGGTTCAGCCCCCCAGCGCTGCGGAATAACTGAAAAGCATATCGGCGGTTTGGTGGGGCTGGTCCCCATTGTGGCCTTTTACCGTCGCGATGCGCTCGAAGCCGCGGCCAGGGCTCAGGAGCACCTGGCGCTGACCCACAAGGGGGCACGAATGGTCTCGGCGGCGGCGATCTATATCGATATACTGCACAAGGTTTTGGCCGGTGAGCCCTTGGGGGGCGTTCTGGAGGACGCCCTGGCCGCCCAGCGCAGCCCCTATCTGGGCCATCCTTTTTACCGTTGGCGGGACCTGCCGGACAGCGATGTCATCGGTCGTCGCCTGAGCACGGCCTGTTACGTCGAAGACGCTCTGCCAGCCGTTTTCTATCTGGCCTGGAAATATGCCCGCGATCCTGAAAGGGGTTTGATCGTCAACACGCACCTGGGGGGCGACAACGCCCACCGGGGGGCGCTTCTGGGGGCGCTTTTCGGCGCGGAGGGCGGGATCGAGGCCTTTCCCGAACGCTGGATATCCGGGCTGTACGAATCGGTGCCGGACCTGCTATAATTCTCCCCGCCGATCCACGGCGGTCATGCAAGCGACCCTCAGACCCAGGAGGTCCAATGGAAAAGACACCGGTGGCGGTTTTCCGACCGTATCCTTTCGAAGTGGGGCAGAAAATATATATCGAAGAAGGCCCCCGGCGTGGCGACTGGGAGGTTGTCGCCGTCAGTGAACGCAAGGTCAGACTGCGATGTCCTTTTTCCAAGCGCGAATTTGATTGGAATCGTTTTTGTTATCTGGCGGAAATCGTCGCGGACATGCCCTGGCCGCATCCGGAATGACCGGACGATCGCACCACCTGGGGCCTGAACATACGACAAGACGGTTTCCAGACGCCCAAGATGGCCTTCACGGAAAAATGGCGCGGGCCTTGCCCGCATGTCAGCATGCCGGTTTCGCCTTTGGGCCAAAACCCGCCGCCATCCCGTGAGCGATCGCCAGTCCGAACAGGGCATGCAAATAGGGCTGCCCACGCGCTTGGATGCATGGGTTGTCTGTCATAGCGGAAGGTTGCCCTAATTAGGTCCGCTTACCCTTGGTGGGCGGCGCATGCAAGAACGCCGTGCACACCTTTTTCTCACGGCGGGCAAGCCGGCGGCATCCCTTGCCGGCGCTATCAGGCGCTTGCGTTGGCCAGCCTGGCGCGGCCTTCCGGAAGGCCTTCGACGGGAGGCCTCAAACGTTTGGCATAGGCGGGTTAGGCCGCTTGCGCCAGGCCAAGGGAGGCATAACCAGGATTGGCCAATTGAATCGATTGGGTCTGCCTGTCTGGCGAGCGTACGACGGGTTGGTCAAGGCCCATTGGAAATGGATCCTTAAATCGGGTCCACGGCCACGGGATGCGCCGGCCGGCAGCGATCCGGGGTTCGGGGGAAGGGCAACCCTCACGGGGGGGAAAATGGTTGGCGTTTCGAGGGGTGATTGATTCGATGACGGCCCTGGGCACAACCGCAAGGGCGCCAAAGTCCAGGCCGGCTTTGGCCTGGATGATTCTTTTGCTTTTGCTGGTGAGCTGCCGGTCGCAGATGGCTTCGCCGACCGGTGATCATCCACGATCGCCTGCCGGGGTGGCGATTCCATCGCCGTTGCCTGCGATTGCCTTCACCATACAGGTGGGCGCTTTCTCCACCGTCGAGCGGGCCGCAAACTATGCCGATCGTCTGGCCGCTTACGGACTCGACACCTATTACTTTATTGACATAGACGGTCTCTGCAAAGTCCGTTTTGAGCGTTTTGAATCCAAGGCCGCCGCCCAACAGCGCGCCTTCGACCTGCAGGGGCGCGGCATTATCGATGCCTACTATATCGTCCGCCCCGGTGCTTTCGGTCGACGCTACGCGGCCCGCGAAAGCCTGCAGGAAAATCTCGTGCGCACGGCCCAGCGCTTTATCGGCACCCCCTATCGCTGGGGAGGCACTTCCGCACGCAGCGGCTTTGACTGCAGCGGTCTGACCATGACCGTCTACCGTCTCAACGGTCTCGAATTGCCCCGCCATTCCCGTTCCCAGTTTCAAACCGGGCGCCCGGTGGCGCGGGATGCCCTCGAGCGGGGGGATCTGGTCTTTTTTGCCACCCGCCGTCCCGGGCGTGTCTCCCACGTCGGTCTCTACCGCGGCCAGGGGCAGTTTATCCACGCCCCCGGCCGGGGCAAAACCATTCGTACGGCATCTCTCTCCGACCGCTATTACAAAGCGCGTTATGCCGGTGCACGCCGCTATTTCTAACCCATCGGGATCCTCCCCGCACGGAGGGCCGCAAGGCCCCGCCCCTCCAATGCTGACCGCGATTTTCGTCTGGCGAGCCGGCGCCGATCCGTGTATACTGTTCACAATGGCGCCTTCGCTCACTAAACACGCCTCCTAGGGGCCATTTGCCCTTTAGGAAACGCCCTCATCCGAAAGGAGCGACCAATGCTGATTTACCTTCCGGAACTTGACCTCATGCCGAAATCCGTCCGCATCGCCGTGCTGCTGACATTCTCCGGTTGGTGCTGCTTTCTCTTGGCGACCTACGCCTTTTACGATCCAGATTCCTTTTTCAAATTCGCCATCGCGGGAGGGATCCTGTGCTACTATCTCTACAAGGCCCAACGCTGGGCGCGTGTTATCGCCATGCTTTCGAGCGTATTTATCGTGCTTTATGGTGGTTTCTTCGCCTACCTCTTCGCCAGCCGCAATATCGCCGCCATGCTTATTTCCATTGCCAACGTGGTGCTTTTTGCGGCGGCCTTCTATTATTTCATGCACCCGCAAAGTCGGGAATTCTTTAAAAAACCCGCCCCCGCAGAAACATCCGCGGCGGCGGATTCGAAGACGCCCTCCGAAGGGGAAGACTAGCCCGGGCAAATCACACCTTGGCGGCCTGCATTGACAAGGCCTTCCGAAGGGCCGTGCTGCGCCTGCGACCGCCAGCGCCGGATAAGGTCGCCAAGGGATGCCGCGGGCTTGCCCGCCGGGTGAAAAGGGTATGCGCATCCATGGGACAAACCGTATGAGATGGCTTGAGCGCTTGCTGGCATTTATGTTGATGGCGGTGGTGGTGGGATGCGCCAGTTTCAACAGCTACCGTGAAACGGGATCACTGGCGCTGGGTCAATTACAAGCGCCTGTGAAAGTGGTGCGCGACGAGAAGGGCATGCCCTACATCCATGCCCACAGCCTGGGGGATGCCTTCCTGGCCATGGGGTTTGTCACGGCCCAAGACCGGCTCTTTCAAATGGAACTGACCCGTCTGGTGGCCGCCGGCCGCATATCTGAGCTGGCGGGGGAGAGGGCCTTGCCCCTGGACCGGCGCATGCGCACGATCGGTATCCGGCGTCTCGCCGAACGGCATGCCCGCCTGCTGCAGGACGATGCCACGATCCTTCTCAGAAAATATAGGGACGGCGTAAATGCGTTTGTCGAGGGATGTCAGCAAGATCATCATCTGGAATTCCAGTTCTCCGGCCTTCAACCGACCCCCTGGACCCTGACCGATGTGCTCTCCGTGATGTATTACATGAGCTGGAACTCCTCGGCCAATATCAAAACCGAGATCTTGGCCCAGATGCTGATCGACAGGCTGGGGCTTGAAAAGGCCCAGGAAATTTTCCCCCTGAATATCAATCCGGATGCAAACCATGGTCCCGATCGGGTTCGCCGGCCATCGGTCGTTTCCCACGGGAAGTGCGAACCTGTCGCCTTCCAGAGCTTATGGGGTTATCTTGAGGATAATTCCCTGACCGTGGGCAGCAACAACTGGGTAGCCGGTCCGGCCCTGTCGCCATCTGCCAAGCCCATCCTGGCCAACGACCCCCATTTGGATGCCCGTATTTTGCCGGGCCCCTTCTATCCCTGTGGGCTGCTGACGCCTGAGCTGCGGATTGTGGGCGCCCACATTCCAGGGTTTCCCATCATGCCGATCTTCCGCAACGGTGCCCTGGCTGCTGGTGTCACCAATGCCTATGCCGATGTTCAGGACCTTTACATCGAAACATGCGATCCCGCAGACGACCGCCGCTACATGGAAGGCATGCGATCGATGCCCTTCGAAGTCATCGAGGAAACCTTGCGTATCAAAGACGACGGCGCCCCGGGAGGCTTCCGCGAAGAAAAATTGACGATTCGGATCACCCACCGCGGGCCGGTGATTTCAGGCATCTTTTCCCGCCTGCAAACGGACAAGGTCATCACCCTGCGCTGGGCCGCGGCGGAATCCATAATGCCCGACAGTGATTTTAGCCGCATCATGCAAGCCAAATCGGCCCCCGCCTTCCGGGAAGCGCTGCGCGCCTGGAATGCGATCCCGCTCAATTTTATTTTCGCCGATGACAGCGGACAAATCGGCTGGCATGTCTCCGGAAGATTGCCCCGCCGATCGCCAGATTGTGGCACGGTGCCGACGGTGGTTCGGGACGCAAGGGACAATTGGACCGGTTGGATTCCCTTCGAAGCCATGCCCCAGGTCAGCAATCCCGCCAAGGGATGGGTTGGCACCAGCAATCAAAAAACCGTGGGCGCCGATTACCCCTATTACTATTCGTCCTACGCGGCTTCATCTTATCGCTACCGACGGTTGAAGCAGCTGATGGCCGATCATCGCCCCATCACGGTGGACGATCACTGGCGGTATCAGCGCGATACCGGCAATGTGTTGGCGCAAGCGATGGTGCCGCTGATGATTCCGGTCCTTACTGCCCATGCCGATACCCGGGAAATGGGTGCCATCCTATCAGCATGGAATGGCCACGATGACGGCCACCTGGTGGCACCGACCCTGTTTCACGCCATCTACAACCATTGGGCCTGGCGCGTTTTTCAAGACGAGCTGGGAGAGACGCTGGCGCGCAGCATGCTGAGCGTCTGGTATTTCTGGCAGGAACGGTTTCAGGCCCTGGTGGAAGAGGGCCAATCGCCGTGGTTTGACGATATCCATACCGTCGATGTGCGGGAAACCATGCAGGACTGCCTCTACCAGGCGGCACGCGACGCCCGGGATGATTTGAGGTTGCGTTTGGGCCAAGACATGCGGCAGTGGCAATGGGAGCGGGTGCATACGATGGATTTCGTGAGTCCCATCCGGCGGGAGGGGCTGGGCAGACGGTTGTTGGGAGGCGGTACACACCCCATGAGCGGATCCGGGGAAACCCTTCTCCGCGGTCGCTATGATTTCAATCAGCCTTATGCGGTTTGTTTGCCGGCGGCCTTACGCATGGTGGCCGATTTGAACGATGCGCACAAGGTCGTGGCGGTCCTGCCCGGTGGGGTCAGCGGACGGGTCTTTCATCCGCATGCCAAGGACCAGGTTCGATCATTTATGAATGGTGAGAAACAGTACTGGTGGTTCAGTGATGAAGAAATCAGGGCGCATGCACGAACCGAGCTTGTTCTGCACCCCTAAGGGTCCCGACGGTTCCCCGGTCGGCGCATTGGACCTGTCCGGCGTTCAAGGCCGCGCCCCGATGCCTCATCCCACCGATCTTCGACGATTCAAGGCCGAACGACCCCCACAATTGGCAGGCCAAGGAGACACCCACCAGGGCGGACATCACACGCGAGGTCGTCGTTCGCAAGGGTGTCGATTGCGAACAGGATTAATCGGTCCAGAAAGCGGCTCAAACCGGATCGTCCCGAAGGTGCGGCAACGAACCCCCGCGCCCGGCGTGCTGATGCGGGGTAAACCCATGGCTGGGCAACCTTATTGACGAGGACCACCTGGAAGAATTGACCATCTGCCTGGGCGGAACACGGGATGCTGGTGCGCCGTATCCGGAGCCATTTGCGCTATCGCTGGCCCGGAGCCGGTCCACGCCCGGTCGGCAAAACCTAAGGGCGCGCATGGAGCCCCGGACCCGTGGGTGATGGTGCACACCAAAAGCCCCGAGGACCGTCGCCCGGACGCGCAGGTTCAGCCTTTGGCGGCGGGGGGTGTCACCAGGCGGATGCCCTTGTCGGAGATCACGATAAGCCGTTGTTTATACAGTCTCCCAAGGGCCCGTTTGAATTCTTTTTTGCTCATGGAAAAGCTGGTCATGATTTCCTGGGGACTGCTTTTATCGTGACAGGGCAGGAAACCGTCCGCCTTGTGCAGGGCTTCCAGAATTTTTCTTCCGGACCCTGCGATGGAGATGGGGCCGGGCTTTTTTAGGGCCAGATCGATCTTACCGTCTTCCCTGATTTTTCGAATATACCCCGGACGCCGGTCACCGATCCGGAGCCGCTCAAAGGTTTCGCTGTGATAGAGCATGCCCAGATACCGATCGTCGACCACGGCCAGTGTACCGCGTTTGGCGAATTGATAGATCATCAGGCGAACCTGCTGCCCTCTTCGCAATCCGGCAGGGGCAGGGATGCAGTGCCGGGCGATCCGGGTTGAGCCGTAAACGCGGTTCGTTTTGCGGTCCAGGAGAACTTTGACGACATAGCGCTGGCCAAGGCGCATCCGCGCCGATTGCTCGTTTTGAGGTACCAAAAGATCCTTTTCCAGGCCCCAGTCCATGAAACAGCCGATCGGGGTGGTGTCCTTGACGGTCAAATAGGCCACCTCATCGACCACGGCCTTGGGCTTGAGGGTCGTTGCCACGGGCCGGTCTTCGGAATCGGTATACACGAATACGCGCAAGGCATCTCCGGGGCGAACGCCCGGTGGTGCGTATTTGGCGGGAAGCAAGACTTCCTCTTGCTTGGGGTTCAGATAGAGGCCAAAGTCCACTTCGCGCTGCACCACGAGGGTATTGTAGCGGCCGATATTGAGCATGGCGTTTTCTCCTCGTTGCCCTCAGAAGGGGCTGGCCGCCCATCACGCCCCGGTTGCCTGGTGGCGGCAGGGGAGGCGAGCGCCAGTAAAATGTCCCGCGGATGGCGTTGCCAATTGTCTCATCGTTGTTAAAATCATCTGGCAATCGAAAAATCCTTGCCGGCGGCGGGATCGGATCGAATCGGTCACGGCCGTCTGATCCTGCGCCGTTTCGGATCTCCTACTGACAAGGTATAACCCGTGATCTGGCCAAGTCAAAGCGCTGTTCGCCCTTGCATTCGCGACCGGTGCCGATGACGTTGGGGCCGCCGGTGTGAAATTGTCTTGGCGCGCCGGACAAATCTAAATCTTATGGCTGTCCTTCTCATTGTGGTCATCTTTGTCGTCCTTTACGGCCCTTTCGCGTGGGCCCGTAGCGTATTGAAACGCTTCGATCGGGAGGAATATTTTTCCGGCAACGGATTTGACCTGGCCCATCTGATGATCGATCGTCTCCAACTAAGCGGCGTCAGCGTTGCGGAAACACCGATCGGGGACCACTACGACCCGGAAAAGAAGATCATCGGACTCACCCGCAAGCGCTGCGGACGCCGGACCCTTACGGCGGTGGTCGTGGCGGCCCATGAGGTCGGACATGCCATTCAGGACCACGCCCAATACGGGCCGCTGCGAACGCGCACCCGTTTGGTGGGTTGGGCCGCCCGCATAGAGCGCATCGGGGCAGCCGTCATGATGGTCGTGCCCGTGGTTGCTTTGATAACGCGGGTTCCGGCAACCGGGGCGCTGATCTTTCTGGGTGGGCTGGGGACGCTTTGCATTCCTTTGATGATCCACCTGCTGACCCTGCCCGCCGAATTTGATGCCAGTTTCCGCAGGGCCCTGCCGCTTTTAATGGAAGACCGCTATATTCCCCCCGAAGATATCCCCGCCGCCCGCAAGATCCTGCTGGCCTGCGCCTTGACCTATGTCGCCAACGCCCTGGTAGGGCTG
>JASFFM010000154.1:0-9181 GCA_050124295.1 Desulfobacterales bacterium
GGAGACCAGACGCCGATATTCATTTTCAAGGTCATCCAGGGCCGGCGGGCCGGCGGATAAGTCGCCGGCCTTGGCAATCGTTTCCAGGGCGGAGGCCGCCCGGGCAAGGTCTTCGGCCGTCAAATTGGCCGCCCCGCCTTTAATGGAATGTGATTCCGCGGCAATGAGGGCGGCATCCCCACCCTCCAGTGCGGCTCGCAGGGCGGTCATCTGACCGCCGGCAATGTCGAGAAAGCCTGCCAGGACCTCCATCAAAAAATCGCGGTCATCGTCGAATTCCCTGATCGCCCTTTCAAAATTCATGGGTGCGGCCTGGTTTTCCCGGAGCGCCAGCTTGATCAGCGGTGCGTTTTCCGTTATCGGTGCCTTCCGTGAAGAAAGCCATTGATCGACGACGGCCAACAATTCCGTCTTCTTTAACGGTTTGCTCAGATAATCATCGGTACCGGCCTGGAGGCACTTTTCCCGATCACCTTTCATGGCATGCGCCGTCATGGCCACGATGGGAATGCGAGGGGCCCTTATCGCGTCGCCCGCCCGTTGCCGTTCCCATTGCCGAATCGCGCGGGTGGCCTCGTAACCGTCCATAATGGGCATCTGCATATCCATCAGGATGAGACGGTAGTCTTGCTTTTTCACCGCCGCCAGGGCTTCACGACCGTTTTCGGCCAGATCGGCGTGGAACCCCGCCTGCTGCAGATGGCGCAGCGCCAGCTGCTGGTTGGTGGGGTAATCCTCCACCAGCAGGATGCGTCCGTGCGCCTTGCGGTTTTCCACTATGGTGTGTCGGGTGACCAACTCGCGGGTTTTCTGCAGGTTGTCTTTCCCCGAACCCAGCACCAGCTTGATGGTCTCTTGCAGCGCTTCGATCTCGACAGGCTTGGGCAGATACCCGTCAACGCCCAGTTGACGACATTTTTCACCGTCACCGATGGTGCCCAATCCCGTCAGCAGGATAAGAGGGGTGTTCTTCAGCGAGGGGCTCTGGCGTAGCGCTGCGGCCAGGGCGTATCCATCCATGACCGGCATCAGGACATCCGAAAGGACCAGATCGAAGGGCTGCCAAAGCCTTGCGGCCTCGTTCAGCATGGCCAGCGCCTCGCGCCCGTTGGCGGCTTCGTGCACCTGGCCTCCAAAGTGCTGGACGCAATCCACCAGAACCACGCGCGCAGAAGCGATATCGTCCACCACCAGAATCTTCAATCCGGAAATATCTCCCGTCGCACAGGCCGACACACCCTTTGTTTTCAGGGCCCGCGCAAAAGTAACCGTAAACCAAAATGTCGAACCCCGCCCCTCGTCACTCACCACGCCGATCTGTCCGCCCATCATCTCCACCAGTTGTTTGGATATGGTCGTTCCGAGCCCGGTACCGCCATATTTCCGTGTGGTGGAGCCGTCCGCCTGGGTAAAGCTTTCGAAGATGACCTTCTGGCGATCGCTTGGAATCCCGATCCCGGTGTCCGCAACCTCGAAATGAACGCAAACCGCATCAGTGCCGCTGGAGACCCTCCGTGCCCGGATGGTAATTTCTCCGTAGTCGGTAAACTTGAGGGCATTGCCGGCCAGGTTGTTCAATACCTGCCGTAGCCGGCCGGGATCCCCGACCAGGCGCGAGGGGACATCCGGCGCAACGAAGGAAGCGAAGTCGAGCCCCTTGTCGCGCGCCCGCATGGCGACACTGGCGGCCACATCTTCGATGAGAATACGCAGATCGAAGGCCATGGCATCCAGTTCGAATTTGCCGGCTTCGATCTTGGAAAAATCGAGCACGGTATTGATGACCCCCAGCAGATGGTTGGATTCTTTTTCGATCGTGCCGATAATCGCACGCTGGTCCTCTTCGAGTCGGGTTTCCAAGGCCATTTCGGCCATGCCGATAATGCCGTTCAAGGGTGTTCGTATCTCATGGCTCATGTTGGCCAGAAATTCGCTCTTGGCCACGCTGGCCGCTTCGGCGGCGATTTTGGATCGCTGCAGTTCATCTTCGGCCGCCTTGCGCTCGGTAATATCGAAAAAGACCCCGCCGATATACTCAATCGCCCCCTCGTCGTCGCACACAATCTGGCCGCGTTCCTGGACCCAGCGAACTTCGCCGGATTTACTGATCACCCGGTATTCGCGCACATAAAAGCGGTCCGATTTAAGGGCGGCGATGAAACTGGCCCGCGCCGAATCCATATCCTGGGGCGCAACAATATCCACCCAGCGGACGAATCCGCTGTTCAATTCATCCTTGCTGTAGCCGACGATGGACTGGATTTTATCGTCGTAGAATTCCACCGACCAATCCCGATAGCCCCGGAATACGACGCTGGGCAGACTCTTCAGCAGGACTCTATACTTGCGCTCGCTTTCGCTCAGCTCTTCTTCGGCCCGCTTGCGTTCGGCGATGTCGATAAAGGTCTCCAGAAGCACTTCCTCATCGTCGAGGGTAATCTTCAGGGCGCTTTTTAAAATCGGGATGACTTGGCCGTCCCTTGCCCGAAGAACGCGCTCGGCCCGATCGATTTCCGCATCCGGATCAAGAATGGGGCATTCGTTTTTCGCGGCCGGACACAGGGTGTCGTGACAGACGAGCCCCAGAACCGCTTCCCGGGTTTCATAGCCCATCATGGCGATGGCCGTCTGATTGGCGTAGCGGATGACTTTATCCATCCCAATGATCAGGACGGCGTAGGGCATCGAATCCAGAATGGTCTGCAGAACGGTTTGGGAACGATGAATTTCGCGGGTCTGATCGTGCACCAGTTCTTCCAGATGGTCCCGGTGCTGGATGAGTTCCTGCTCGATTTTCTTGCGATGGGACACATCCCGCACGATGCCGCGAAAACCCGTGGGATGACCCCGGCTGTCTTTGATCAGGGCAACCGAGGTTTCCACTTGCAAGGGCGGGCCGACCCTGCGGGTCAGAACGTATTCCACGCCTTTTTCCGGATTTCCGGTTTCGAAGACCCGCGCGAATATGGCAACCGTCCGCGGAACATCCTCAGGGTCGACATAATCGCGGTAGCCAAGACCCATAATTTGGTCGTTCTCCCGCCCCAGGAGTCGGCAAAAGGCCTGGTTGCAGAAAGTCACCCTGCCCTTTAAATCCACCTCGAAGAATGCGTCATTGATTTCCTCCAGGATGCGTCGGTATTTCTCCTCGCTTTCCCTGAGTCTGAGCTCGGTGGCCTGGCGGGAATCCAGCAAGGCGTCAAGATCATCCTTGATCAGGGTAATGGCGTCGATCACCGGCAGGAAGGGGTGGTTGCGATCGAGCGTGTCCTTGCGCGCCAGCCCTTTCTTATGCCACGCCATCCCTCCGATAAAATGTAATAATTCTTCGACGTAGTCCTGGGTGGTGCGGTGTGGCGGGGGGGTGTCCCGGGGGGCCGTCGCGACATCGGGTCGGATTTGGGCCCGCATTCCCTGTCGGTCCTGATTGACAGCGGCGAGGGCTTCGCTGATATCGTCCGCCAGGCGTATTTTGAAGGGCACGAGCCCGGAACCCATCAAAACCGCGGCCTGCAGCATACGGCCGGCGCCGTAGACGATGCAGGCGTTGAAGGGGAATTCTTGATAAAGCGCCTTGATCGCCTTCAGATACAGTTTGCGGACGTTGAGATTTTCAACCCGCGTGTCTTCCACCCCGTGCAAGGCGTAGTAGCGCTGGTCACCGGGGGCAAGACATCGGGCCGCCTCACGCAGGGCGTTGAAAAGGGGCCTGAGGTAAGCTTCCCTCAACATCCCCCGGTTGACCGAATGAACGATATGGTCATTTAAAACTTCCACCGTCGCAGAAAAATCCTCGAATTCCAGGCGACGTTGAAATGGTCCCCGGGGCGCATCGCCGGCGGAACCGGCTGGCGACACCGCTGGCGGAGCGGTTTGAAAGAAGTCCCGGGCCAGCAAATCGCCCGCCCGTTTCAGCGCCGACCGGTAGTCATCCAGGAGCTCGACCGGGAATTGGACAATATTCAGGGCCTTGGCCAGGCGCACGCTGAGGTTCATCTGGAAGGTGGTATTGTAAAAAATAATGGCTTTGAGGTGTTGATCTTGGCTGGTGAAAAAATCGATATACCGTTTGCGGGCCCCTGATTCGGCCCCTTTGAGCTCGGAATAATCCTCCAGAATGACATATTTGTGATCCGGGTCGGGTTTGCGGGCAAATATCGCCCGCATGATCTGGCAATAGTTCGCGACCCCTTCGCTATCGGTATAACCGATGGCCTTCGTCGAGATGATGGCCTCGGCCATGATGCCGGTTGTGTAGGCGTGCTGGTCGGATACATACAGCCATTCGGGTTGCCGCCGAATCGGCCAGCCGGTCAGCGGACAGGCCTGCTGATGTTGGTGTGTATATTGTATGGTTTCAATAGATTGCATTAAAAAAAGGCCCCCAAACGCATGACCCCAAAGGAGGCCCTAAGGACCTCAAGAAGGTCTTGTCGCGCCCCGCTAAAGGATGCGATCGCACGGGGATGTCCCCATCCGGAGACCCCTGGTTGAGAGGGGTCGATTGGCCACGCATTTCTCTGGCTTGTTATCGGTTCAGTCGTTTAGAATCTTAAACGGCGGTCGATTGGGGGGTGGGCGAAACGGCGGAACGGATTTTGAGTGGCGTATCGCGGGCGCATTTGGGCGGCCCGCAGGCATCGATGGGGTGATATGGGCGTTGCCCTGACACCAGGTGGAGATCAGTTCTCGGGAACTGCTGACGCGGGCCATTTTTGATCTTCAGGCAGGCTGCGGATGTGCAGATCCCGCTGGGGGAAGGCGATCTCGATGCCCAGTTCGCGAAAGCGATGGTCGATGTCAAATCGGATCTTGCTGGGCACTTCCCAGTAATCTTCCACCTGAACCCAGATGCGCAGGCGAAAAATGAGGGCGCTGTCGGCGTGATCGGTAAAAAGGACATCCGGTTTGGGGAACTTCAAGACTTTTTTCTTTTGCTGGACGATTTCCAGGAGGGTCTTCTCCACCAGGTCGATGTCCGACCCGTAGGCCACCCCCACCTCGATGTTGCGGCGCATGCGCCTGTCTTTGAAACTCCAGTTGGTGACCTGCTGGCTGATAAATTCCGAGTTGGGGATGATGACCGAAGCATTGTCGAAGGTTTGCACCACCGTTGCGCGCACGTTGATCTGCTTGACCTCAGCCCATATACCGTTGACTTCCACGAAGTCGCCCACCTGGATGGGACGCTCGAAAAGCAGGATCAGGCCGCTGATAAAATTGTTGAAAATATTCTGCAGCCCAAATCCGATGCCGATACTCAGCGCCCCGAAGACCACCGCCAGGGAAGTGGCGTTGACGCCCAGGATGCTGAGGGCCAAAAGAAGACCCAGCCCCCAGGCCAGATAACTCGTGATGGTCAGAATCGAGTCCTTGAGCCCCTGCTCCCAGGGTTGTCGCTGCAATAATTTTTCGTTTAAGAAGGTCCGTCCGATGCGCACGATGCCATGGGTAATGAAAAGGATGATTCCGGCCAGGAGCACGCCTTTGATGCTCAGATTCAAGCTGCCGACCGCGAGGCTTAAATTGAGCAAATGTCCCAGCTGCGCCTTCAGGAGCCCGAAGCTGTCTAAAGTCCAGAGCAGGCCGGCCGCAATACAGGTCAGCCAGGCCGCCCAGACGAGCATGATCAGCGACCAGCGCCACTGGTGGGCGAGGGTGCGCGGTTGGTCCCCAACAACCGACGCCGCGCTGGCGCGGTGCTCACGACGCCATTCGCGGATGGCCTTCAGACTGATCCAGCCCCAGAACAGCAGCGCCACCAACTTGATCCAGCTAAAAAACCATTGATTTGACAGAGAACCATAGCCGACCAGGCTGAGCAGCAGGCCGCCGCCAAAAACCAGGTATAGCCATCCCTCAAGCAGGGCCATCCACCGTGGGTTGGGCGGCGCCTGGCCACCGCGCACGCCCTCGGCCACAACGGGCTTTATCCGACGCCAGAAAATCCAGGCCCAGGCCAGATAAGCCACCGTAAAAAGGTTTCCCACCGACCAAGACAGCAGGCTGTTGCGCCCGATGATCCAGATCAAAATGAGACTGATGATGGCAGACACGCGGAAAACCCGAAAGAAACGCTTCAAATGCCAGCTGACATAGGTTCGCAACCTTGTCGGCGATTTGCGAAGCCCATGTTTGAGATAATCCAGCCCCCAGCGGATCAACAGCAGAAAGAGAAAGACATAAAAAAGAAACCGGCCCAGGCCGATATTCAAGAGTGCGAACTGCAGTGAACTGTAGAGGCCGAAAGCCAGCGTCATGCCCAAATAAAGCAGGGAATGGCGCAGCATGTAGACTTCCAGTCGGCGGTAGTAGCGCTCCGGCCCCTCCAACTTGTCCTCAACTTTCCTCAAAAAGTTCCCGCAGCGGCCCTGCAGGGCAAGGATAACGGACAGGATGGCCAGAAAACTGAGCCAGCGGGTAAAGCCCCCCATTTTGATCTGCCGCCACTTGGCTTGCCATGCCCCAGGGTTGAAAACCGCCCCTGCTTTCTTCCCGAAAAAGCGCAGTTCTTCTGCTAGCACTTCGACGCTCAAGCGTTGAAAGGGATCGGACCTTGTGTAGAGGGCGCTTTTCTGGCGGCTCTCATACTGGGTGACCAGCTTTTCACCGATGGTCACTTTCTCCGTCTGGGCACCCTTCAGTTGATCCAGCAATTCCCCGCAAATCTTCAGATAGCGCTCGCCGAGCTCTTTTTTTTCTTCCAGGACCTGGAGCAGTTTCCGGGTGGCGGCCACGAGCTTCTGTTGCTGGTCAGCGGGGAATTTGGCCTGTTTGGTATCGGCCACCTGCGTGCGGGCCAGCTCGATGCGCTCGGAGACCTCTTTGAGCAGGATTTCGGTGGACTCCCAACGCTCCTGGAATGTTTCGATTCGTTCTTTCAGCGTCCCCTGCGCCAGGCGGTTATTCTTGAGCGCGTTTTCAAGATCCTCGATCCGTACTTGGGGCACCAGCAGCAATTGGCTGTGGGCGGCATCCTGGGAATGATAGGCATCGATTTCCGCCTGCACCGATTTCCGGAGGGCATCCAACTGCTGCAGTTGGACTTTCAGCTTGGCCAGATCGTCCTGTTGACCGGTCAGCGCACTTGCCAGGGAGGCCATCATCCTCTCGGGAGTGACCAGGGCTTCGCTCCCATTGTCCGCGTCTTGCGATCGGGCGGCGTCCGGATACAGCGCTCCCGCAAGGAGCAGCATGACCCCCAGCACCGCCGCAATGGACCACCTTTTTGATTTCGACCGCCTAAGCAGACGGATTCCTTCGCGCATGACCAAAGGCCCTCCCTCGGTATTCGGATCAATGGACTCCGATTGGAACAGCAACCTGGGGGTTAAAAAAAAGGCCGCTGAACTGACCTTTATTGGCTAAAGATGATTGGATGTCAACCGCTATGGCCGGATGATGGGCCCTCAAAATCCAAACCCCGCGCCCCCTGCGCCTGATCGCAAACCCGACGGCAATCTCATGGCGATCACTTGGCCCCTGTCCATTTGCGGGCGGGCTAGTCCACCCCAAAAAAATTGATCATCAGCGTTCCCAGCCAACGGCGTAAAACAGCATAGGAATAGTACTTGGCGGCGATGGCATAGTTGGTTGTCACCATCTGCCGACAGCGTTCCGGGGACTCCAAAATCTCTTTCACCGAGGCCATATTTTTCTTCGTCAGAAATCCGTCCATGACCACCAGGTCAAACCCCTTGGGCTCGATGTCCTTCACGAAGATGGCATAACGGTTGATCAGCAGCGGCTTCTTGAAATATACCGCCTCCAGAAAGGCATTGCCGAAGCCTTCGTAGAGACTGGGATAGGTGATGAAATCCGCATGGGGATAGACGTCCCAGAGGGTGTGGTGCTCCCCTTGGCGGCTGTTGCCGTTGATCGGATCGGCGATGCGCGTTGCCACCAGGCGCAGGTCAACCCCGCGGGCCTGGGCGTTTTCCTTGAGCCAGTCGGCGTAATCGTAGCCTTCGTCGCCGGCCTCATGGGAGATCACCAGTTTGTAGCGCGGATCATCGAGCTCCTCCACCAGCGCAATCGCATGCTCGATACCCTTGCGCTGAATGATGCGTGTGGGCTGCAGGATCATGACATCCTGCGGCGCCAGACCGATGCTTTCCCTTACTTTCAGGCTCTGGGCGGCGTCGACGATGGGCGGATTTTCGTAATCGATCACGTTGGGAATGATAATGGAGGCGATGCCGGTGCGCAGGGCCAGCTCTTCCTGGGCTGAAGAATTGATGACCACATGCTCGATGCTGGGCAGTTTGGGGGGAAAGGCCATGCGCAGGCAATCTTCCACGGCATTCACGGCATAACGGGTCCTTTCCCAATAAAAATCATGGTGATGGGCAATCGTGGGGATCTGCGTTTCCGCAATCAACTCGGTCAGGGCCATGCCAAAGGGAATGTGCATGGGGATGGTGAGAACATTTTCAGCGATCAGCAGGTCGATATGAAAGTTTTCAATGAAATCCCGCAGCTGAACCTTCAGGATCGATTTCAGGGCCTGGATGGTTTCGGTGACCGAAGCCTTGCGCTGCTTGCGGCCCAGCACGCGCGCGTTGATCCACTGATTCTGCGCGTGGCGGAAGTGGGCTTCGGGGACGAGAAAACTCCGGGTGGTTTCGCGGTCGAGCTCGCCGGCGAACCAGAAGCACCGGTGACCCTTGGTTTCAAGCACCCGGGCCCACTTGCTGGCCTCCATGGTCACCCCGTCCGTCCCGGCAAAGCGCGTGGACACAAATCCGATATTTTTGGGCATTGCCTCACCAAATTAAAGGAATCAATAGTGGTTGAAATGAAATATTAATCGGTAAAGTTAAGACCCAACGGTATCTATTCAATATAAGGATGGTATAAATTACGGCATCAGAGACCACGACTTGGCCTGCCCGCCAATCATTTTCAGGGAAGGCGCTGATGATGATTCAAAGCGCCGTGATTTAAACCGTTCTGCCTTGGCCGGTGATCGATCCGTTGTTCCCCCGTGTTTTTCCGCAAGACCGTCTCGTGGTTTCAATCTGAATTTGAAATTCAATGCCGCATAAAAAAGCCGGGAAGGAACGACCCTTCCCGGCGTTCGAAGCCTGTCAGCGAAATCAATACATATCGTCGTCCATGCCTTCCGCCGGCATTGCCGGTGTTTTCTGCTTTTTGGGCTTTTCGGCCACCATGGCCTCGG
>JASFFM010000155.1:0-9136 GCA_050124295.1 Desulfobacterales bacterium
CGTCGATGGTTTCGTTTTCCGCTTTGGCCTGGGTCGCAAACACCCGGCTACCCATGTAGCGGGTGCCGTATACCGGTGGTTCCTCCAACGCGAAGGCCACGAACGTCAGCCTGAGGGCGTTTTTCCCGTCCGAAGCGGTCTTTTGCATCGCCCGTGCGGTTTCAAGCATCACCGCCACCGCACTCGCATTATCGTCCGCCCCCACCGTGCCGCTCACGGAGTCGTAATGCGCCCCCAGTACGTAATGTCGCCTGGGGTTGACCACCGGCTGCAGACTGCCGACGATATTGCTGACCCGGTGGGTTTTATAGGGGTAGGTCTGCCTTCTCACCGCCAGGCCGTATTTTTCAAACTGGGTTTGGAGATAGGCGGCCGTTTTTTCGATATTGTCGGGAAACCGGACGCTGCGCTCACCGATGGTGCGCGTCAGCATGGTCAGATGATCTTCCAGACGAGCTTTGATGGTCTGCTTGTCCATGGCAGAATCCATGTTTCTGGGGTGCAATTGTTCCCCAGCCAAGGCAACCGTTGAACAGAACACACTAGCAACAAAGAGGAGCAGAGTGCAGATTTCGATTGCCCGCCAGGGCATATGGGCACATAATGAAGACACTGTATTCAATAGCTCTGAAGATGGCCAAAAGATATAAACCCGGCGGTAGAATGGCAATGCAAGTATGGTTGGCGGTGATATTTACCTGATCGTTGGCCGATTGAGAAATTCGTTATGGCCTTGGCGTTTTTACGAAAGGCCACTTTTGGAGATTTTTTCCAGAACAATCCGGTTGCCTGAGGCCCTCATCTCAAAAGCGTCACCGGGCTGAAAGCCAATTTTTTCGAGAACCTCCCTGTGGAAAACGATGCCTTCCTTTCTGAATTTTGATTTTTCGTTTCCGGAAAAATCAAAGAGCCCGCTGACGAGGTAGACTTTCCGGTCCAGTTCCTGGAGCATGATCAGGACATCCACCAGCATATATGGCGATATACCGAATTCGGTCGTGATCTCCTTAGCCGCCCGGCCCTGCTCAATCATCTGCCTGATTTTGTCAACCTTATCGTGAATCTTAGGATGGTTGCTTGCCATAGTCACACCCACCTTTCAGGGGAATCTTTGGATTTTCAACCCAAAAAGCGACCAGTGCCTGGGCATTTGCCAAAGGCAACGGGTTAGCCTGGATATTTCACGCGTTGGAGGCCTTCATGGACAAAGCCTTCCGGAGCGCCGCGGCACGCATGCCACCGCAAGCGCCTGATAAGGCCGCAAAGGGATGCCGCGGGCTTGCCCGCAACATGAAAATGGTATGCGCTGCGTTTTGAAATGCGTCGCCCACAAAGCGTTGTCGGACCCATTGGCGGCAACCTTCCGTTAAGACAAGGAAACAATACATCCAAGCAAATGGGCATCAATATTTTCATAAAATGTTCGGGTTAGCGTGGTTACAGAATGATTAAGGGCATTTGCCGACACATGGGTCAATAGGGCACCAACTGTAGGCGGTATCGTTTAATGGTCCACACTATACCAAGCTGAACGCAGCGGCACAAGGCGGTTGAATCTACCCCTCCCAGCATTAGCGTTCGCCGAATAAGGTATTAACATAAACAATTATGCCATGTGCGAGGTGAACAGTATGCCTAAAATCGCCACGGCACCTTTGGGCGCATTTTTGCTGACGATGGTCCTCGTTCTGGGAACCGGCGCGTCGCCATGCTACCCGGACCATGCAACCATCAACGGCCCGGTGCTCACAAGAATTTTGCACGATGGAAATCTGAGAGTCGGTGTCAATCCACATTTCGAACCGTTTTCCTATGCGCAGACGAGCCCGCACCGCAGCGCCACGGGTGCGCATATTGACGCACGGGTGGGCATCGACATCGATATCGCGGCATTGTTGGCCAGGGAATTGGGCGTTGATCTGGAGATTGTGGTCCCAGACAGGTTCGATCAGCTTATTCCAATGCTCCAAGCGGGGAAGATCGATATCGCCATTGCCGCCCTCTCGCGGGTGTTTGAACGCGCGCTGCGGGTCGATTTCTCCGATCCATATTTCCACACCGGCTTCTCGATTTTGCTCAACGTGGTCAAAGGGTATCCCTTGGGCATCGGCGACGCGCAAAGTTTCCGCGAATTGAAGGATTCGCTCCAGCGTGTAGACAAGGAAAGTCAGCTGGTCATTGCCGTCACCCGCAACAAAAGTGCGGCGGGCTTTATTCGCGGTTATTTTCCCCAAGCCAAAATCAAGGCCTACGAAACCAATGAGGCGGCTGCCGAGGCTGTCCTCCAGGGGCGTGATCTTCCCGGTTCCCCCCAGATCATGGTCCATGATGAAACGTTCCTGAAACTCTGGGCGGGCATACTGCCCAGAAAAGAACGTCAAAAAATTACCCTGTTCCCCAAGCCATTTCGATCGGACACCTACGGTTTTGCCGTCGCCAAGGGAAATTTGGCCTTCCTTCAGATATTGAACCTGTTTATTTCCGACAAACTCACCGCTGAAGAACACATGCTCAAATTCACCCGAAGCAGGCACTATCGATTTATACCCGGCCTCGGGATCGAACCAATCGACACGGAGACCAGTGACCATGGAAATCTTTAAACGAAATCGGACGGTGATGGTCGGGCTGTTTATCATCTACGAGGGAATGATTTTGTTTCTGCTGATGGCGGCGATTATCCCCAAAGGCCTATCCTTCTTCGAATTCTGGGAAAACCCAATCCTCAATATCCAGAAGGTCGATCAGTACGCCATCGCCCTGGCGCTGGCCCTCTTCCTGCCGCTGGTTTACCGGAAAATAGACTCCTTGAAAATCGGTGCTGCGGAAGTCAAACTTCGCAATGACGTCGAAGACGTAAAAGATGAAATCAAAGAAGTCAAACAAAGTCTATCGGATCAGCGTTTCGATTACGATCGCGCCCTGTTTGCCATCATTTCAAGATTGAACCGCCAGCTAGAGCCTAAACTGCATCACAAGTCCCACGTCTCCGGTAAAACGGTTCTTCAAATCGGTGCTCTGGACTTCGCGGAATCATGGATAACCGCCGAGATCGTCTATCAGCACCTGCGCCTCAAGAATATCCGCGATAAGCACGATGAACCCATCGAGTTGAAGCCTCCCGATTCGCGTGAATCTACCCTGATGACCTTCTTCAATCTGTTGTCCGGAAAGACCGATTTCTTTATCTGGTATTCGGGCACGGGCATGGCCATGGCCGGCATGGGCGTGGTGCCGCATGACGATGCCGAGTCCGGCAGGCGGGCTTTGAACCAAATCTATGAGCAATGGGGTTTGAAATGGTTGCCTACCATTGGTTTCGAGAACAAGGAAGGCCCGGTTATGCTCAGAGAAACAGCCCACCAAGTGGGCATCACCTCCATGCGCCAATTGGCCGAGCAGGCCGATAAATTGACCTTCGGGGCCAATCGCGAATATTTTTTGCGTGGTTGGGCCTACCCCCGCCTGAAAGGATTGGGCGTTGAGTTCAAAGGGGTCAAGGAAGTCGACATCAACGATCGGCTCAGCGGCCTTTTCAACAAGGAATTTGATGTGGGGATCATTTATGATACCGATCCCGAAAACAAGGACCATCGGCTGACCAAGATTGCCTGGGAAGAGCCGCAATTCCCGCCGATTCACCAATACGCGATGCCCCTCTGTCGGATCGAACATGCCCAAACCCTCCAGGAGGCCTTGGACGATTTGAAGATCAGCGCCAAAGAGATGACGCGCATGAAGTACAGGGCGAAACGAGGTCAATACGACGATCTGGTGATCAAGGGCCTTGCTAAAAAGTTCTTCGAATAGGCCGGGGGGCGCTTGAGCGAGGGGTGTGCCCCGCCCGTGACGTCCATGGTACGGCCTCGGACACGATCTGGATACCGCATGGGAAAGGGGTTCGGCGACGAGCGGATCCCATCCTGGGGGATCTTCCTTTCACGGTTCACACCCCCGGGCGGAATAGTTTACCGAAAGCGCTTCGATACGAGTAAAGCTTCCCCTACACCCGGTTGAAGATCGGGGAACCATTCTTTACAAGAACTTTACACACCCTTAACCACACCTTAATGCCCTCTTCTTATGGTTCAAACAGGCCATGTCGGTAGGACCCCAGCCCAGATTCGACCGGCAATATCGCAAGGCGACGCTTGATGATCTTCGATTCAGAAATGGCTTCCACACCTCGGATTGTGCCCAAGGGCAAGGGGCGGCCTGCCCCCTGATCGGCGCACATTTTGAAGCGGGCGGCCACACGACCATCGAGCGTCAGCCCGAACAATTCACGAACATAACGATGCCTAATTGCTTGGATGCCTTGGTTTCCTGTCCTAAGTGAAGGCTGCGGCCAATGTATCCGGCAACCCTTGGTAAGCGGCACATTTAAGAACGCCGCACAACCCCTTTTCACCCGGCGGGCAAGCTTGCGGCATCCCTTTGCGGCCCTATCCGGCACTTGCGCTCACCGGCCTACCGCAGCACGCCGGAATGCTTTGTACGGGAGGCCTCCAAGGCCTGAAGTCTCCGGGATAGACCGGGTTTTGCAACCGCTCATCGATAGGCATGCTGCTGTCAGCCCTCACCGGCACAAAGGGAGCGAAAATGACGGAACACGATCAAGTGACCGATCGACCGTTGGCGATAGAAATTGTGGAAACCTGGATCGACAGCTACGGCAATCATCTCTACAGATTGGCCCTGAGCCGCTTGAAGCATCCGCAGTTGGCCGAAAACGCGGTCCAGGAAACCTTCCTTGCCGCTTGTGAGGACCCAACCCAAGATAGGCCAAGATCTTCGCTCAAGGCCTGGCTTACGGATATATTGAAGCGAAAGATTGTCGATATCCTGCGCCAGCGCTACCGGGAACGGAAGATTGCGGATTTAGCCCCCCAAGGCCTGGCTGTCGTAAGATCTGCCGATCCTGCCCTGCGCCTTGCCAAATCCCCTTCCCCGCAACGCGCCGATGCGCCTGGCCTTAGCGACCACCACGCCTTTAGGAGAATCTGTCAACACTGTGAGGATCAATTCCAGGACAGGGCCGTGCAGGCATTCATCCTGCGCGAACTGGAAGGCTTTTCCGGCCCGGAGGTCTGCGAGATCATGAATATCTCACAGGATACTTTGGGAGCACTGATGCACCGCGCACGGCGCCAACTGCACGCGTGCATACCAAACAACGAATTCGCGGATTGATGTTTTAGCCCTTAGACCGCGCTGGCAGTCCGGGGCGTCGCTTGGCGCCGGCCGGCCTGCCCGAAAGACATGACCAAACCCCACATCGCCTCGGCGCACCGGGCGCTTGAAAAAATCGACGCTTGGCCGGTTCGATCACATGGTGTCAGGGACGTGGGAGGAGCCAGCGGCCCCATCCTCAAGCATGGGCAAAGCCCTTAGGCCAACACAGCTGTCACGGGTTGGAGGGGGTTTTGCGGTAACCTGTCTAATCGGTTCGATCCGGCAACATCTGCATGCCCGCCCGTGCGGCCCCCAGCAGGGCCGCCTTGTCGTTGAGAATGACCCGCACGCCGATTTTGGCCAAAAAGTCGCCCAAGCGTCCCTTGTCCACAAAAGCGATCATGAATTCGGAGGATTTCAGGAGCGGAAGAATTTTAGGCGGGATGCCGCCGCCCAGAAAAACACCGCCTGTCGCCAGGCCGGTGAGGGCCAGGTTGCCGGCCACGGCCCCGCATATCCGGCAAAAGCGCGCCAAAGTTTCCCTGCTAAGGGGATCGTCCTTGCGCAGGGCCGCCTCCGTGATGGCCCAGGCCGGATCACGATCCTGCATGGCCGCGCGGGTTTGCGCGGTTTCCGAATGCCGGCCCAGGGATTTGAGCCCCTCGTAAATGTTGACCAGGCCCTGCCCGGAGAGCAGCCGCTCCCCACTGACGTGTCCGAATTGCCGGCGCAGAACGCGCCATAGATCCACCTCCAGGGCATCGTTCGGTGCAAAGTCGGCATGGCCCCCCTCCGAAGACACCGGAACATACTGCCCGCGGTCGTGGATCAGCAGGGCCTGTCCCAGACCGGTGCCGGGGGCCACCAGGGCCATGTTGGCACCCCCCTGAAGCGGTGCGGCGTTGAGGGGTGCAAGCTCCGCGGGAGACAAAAACGGCAGGGTCATGGCCGTGGCGCTGAGGTCATTGATCAGGCGCACCCGCGACCAGCCGAAGTGCTCCTGCAAGCGCTTTTCGGAAACCACCCAGGGCAGGTTGGTCGTCGCAGCCTCCCCGTCGATCACCGGGCCGGCAATGCCAAAGCAGGCCGCCGTGACCGGGCAGGGGTGTTTGGCCAGCACCTGTTCGATGATGGCCTCGAGCCCGCGGGCCTCGCGACTGGAAAAGGTCTCCAAGCAAAGGGGCTCGGCCCGCCCGGCCGTCGGTTTAAATAAACCGATCATGGTTTTGGTGCCCCCGACGTCTCCGGCGATAAGGCAGCCGGGCGGGTCCGCAGGCGGCGCGTTTTGGGTTTCCATAGCGGCTCACTTTCTTTCAGGGTCCATACGGCCGGGCAGTACGTCGCGGTGTGCCTGCGGGTCCAGCTCCCGCGCCGCGGCTGCATCCAGCATCCATATCAGGCGGCCTGCGGCCGGCCGGACCAGCTGCGAGGGAAGCGCGGCGGGCCGGTGGGGACCGTTCAATACCTCCTTGACGGTGGCGGCTTTGTCCGCCCCCGTCACCAGAAAGATGATCAGGGCCGCCCGGTTGATCGTTTCCGGTGTCAGGGTAATGCGCCAGTCGTTAAGCTTGTCAATATGCTGGGCCATCACCCGTCGGGTTGGACCCTTTGGGGCAGCAGCGGTGACGGCTGCCGATCCGGGGAAAAGCGATGCCGTATGGCCGTCGGCGCCCATCCCCAGAAGGATCAGGTCGAATCGCCCCGGAGGCCGGCTGAAGTAGGCCTGCAGCAGGGCATCGTAGCGGTCGGCCGCCTGACGGGGGTCCCCGCCGGCGGTCATGGGATGGATGTTTTGCGGGGGCAGCGGCACCCGGCGAAGCAATGCCTCCGCGGCCATACGAAAATTACTCGCGGCGTGATCCTGTGGCACGTTGCGCTCATCCCCCCAGAAAATATCGACCTTGCGCCAGTCGAGGGCCTCGGCGAAAGGCGCCGCCGCCAGCCGACGATAGAGTCCCCGGGGCGACGATCCTCCGGCCAGGGCCACGCTGAAACGACCGTATCGGTCCATGGCCTGCTGGGCCGTCGCCATGAAGCGGCGGGCGGCCGCTTCGGCCAGGACTTCGGGATCCGGGAACACCGCGATGGTCGGCGTGGTCTCAGTCATGCTCGCTACACCCGGACTGCCATTGGTGCCCTCTTTTTGCCAGGAGCCCGTCCGCCTCCCGGGGACCCCAGCTGCCGGGGGCGTACTCGGCCAGGGGCGGGGCCTCCGGCGATGTCTGCCAGCTTTCGATCAGGGGATCCACCAGCTGCCAGGCCCGCTGGATCTCGTCGCTGCGGGCAAACAGCGAGGCATCCCCCTGAATGGCATCCAGCAGAAGTCGTTCGTAGGCGTCCGGCATGCTGTTGGGTTTGAAAGCGTCCCGGTAGTGAAACTCCATGTCCACGGCCTGGATTTCCTTGCTGCGGTCGGGCACCTTGGCATCGAAACGGAAGTGAATGCCCTCGTCCGGCTGGATGCACATCGAGAGCCGGTTGGCCGCAGGGCACTGGAAGGCGCAGAACATACTGTAGGGCGGCCGCTTAAATTCGATATTGATCTCCGAGACTTTGCGGGCCAGGTTCTTGCCCGATCGCAGGTAGAAGGGCACACCCTCCCAGCGCCAGTTGTCCACGAAGAGCTTGAGTGCGGCATAGGTCGGGGTTTGCGAATCCTCCGCCACGCCCGGCGCCTCTCGATAGCCCGCGTACTGGGCGCACACCGTATCGGCCAGTTGCACGGGGCGGATCGCGCTGAGCACCTTGACCTTTTCGTTGCGCAGGGTATGGGCATCGAAAGGCGCCGGCGGCTCCATGGCCACGAGGGTCAAAAGCTGGAGCAGATGATTCTGGAACATGTCCCGTATGACGCCGGCTTGATCGTAGTACCCGGCCCGGTGCCCCACGTCGACGCTCTCGGCCACGGTGATCTGGACGTTGCTGATGTAGTTGCGGTTCCAGATGGGCTCGTAGACCGCGTTGGCAAAGCGGAAATAAAGAATGTTCTGGGCGGTTTCTTTCCCCAGGTAGTGATCGATGCGGTAGATCTGGTCTTCATCAAAGACGGCATGCACCGTTTGGTCCAGTTCCGAGGCCGAGGCCAGATCATGGCCGAAGGGTTTCTCGATCACGATGTCCCGCCGACCGCGGCCCGGCCCGGCCAGACCGGCGGCACCCAGGTTGGCGACGACCGGCGGAAAGAAACGCGGGGCGATGGCCAGGTAGTAAAGCCGGTTGGCCGCGCAGCCATTCTCGATGACCTTGATCCGCTCCAGGAGTCCGGCGTAGTCATCGGCGGCCGCCAGATCTCCCCTGTAATAGTAAAGCTGCGCTGCGAAGGCGCGCCACGCCGCCTTGTCGACCGGGCCGGCGTAAGTTTCCAATCCGGATTGCATCTCCGCGCGAAAGGCCTCGTCGTCCCACGGGCGGCGGGCAAAGCCCACGATCTGCAGCCGTTCCGGGAGCCGTTTTTTGCAAAAGTTGCTGAAAAGGGCCGGCATCAGTTTGCGCCGGGTCAAATCCCCGGAGGCACCGAAAATGACGATGGTGGTGGCCGTGCAATCGTTCATGGTCATTTCCCCTTCAATGGCATCGTATTCACACCCCGTGGCCGCCAAACGGATCGCGCATGGCGGCCAGTCCCCCTTTCGGGCCGCTTTGGCGGGCCCGCTTCAGCAGGGCCATGCTGTGGGGCCCCTGGTGGCGAATGATGACGCGCGGATCCCGCAGCATGCGCTCGTAAATCCGCGGGCGCTCCTGGATAAAGGCCTGCCGGGGCGTGTCCACCTGGTTGATCGGCATTTTGGCGGGGGCGGCATCTTGCAGCTCGAAAGCGCCACCTGCGCTTGGGCAACTTCAGGGGGCGATAATCCCACCACCGACTCAAAGCCCCGACGAGCGCATCTTGGGTGAGATTTGGGCGAAGTTTTACCGCGGCCCGGGCATGGGACGGGGTCTTCAGTTTTTCCGTCTGCACCAG
>JASFFM010000156.1:0-9129 GCA_050124295.1 Desulfobacterales bacterium
TTATGAAGGTTATCTTGCCTGCGCGGATGTGGAAGAGGCCCTGGCGCACTTCAACCGCTTCATGATATTGAGCGCGTTGACCTCCGGTCCCTTGGGAGTAGCGGGCCTCAATCGCACTGCGGCGGACGTTTTGCGGAAAGCACGATGGATTGATCGCGCCCGACCCTGGTATCGAGGGCGCCCGGTGATGATTACCCGCAACAGCTATCGCATGGGGCTTTTCAACGGGGATATTGGTCTCACGTGGCCGGATTCAGAGGACCGACTGAAGGTATGGTTTCAAGGTGAGGGCGGCGATTTACGGCCAATTAGCCCGCAGCGACTGCCCGATCATCAGACCGTCTTCGCCATGACGGTTCACAAAAGCCAGGGCTCGGAATTTGATCGCCTGCTGATGATCCTGCCGGATCGGGACGCGCCTGTCTTAAGCCGTGAACTGGTCTATACCGGATGTTCCCGGGCCCGTCGCCAGCTGGTCTTGATCGCCAGGGAAGACGTGCTCGATCTATCCCTGAGCCGAACCGTCCACAGGACTTCCGGTCTCTTCGATGCCCTGCAAGCGGACATCGACGGTGAACCTGAACCCTGATCGGCAGCGGGCCCACGGGTCCGCCATTAACCCAGCAGCAGGAGGGTAACGATGACCATCAAAGCTGTGATTGCCGGCACCGGGCGTTTCCTACCGCCGCGTATCGTAACCAATGATGACCTAACCCAGTGGATGGACACCTCGGATGAATGGATTCGACAGCGTACCGGTATCGAAAAACGCCATTGGGTTGATGAAAAATCGCCTGTGGGCGCCAGTGATTTGGCCCTTGAGGCCAGTCGCATCGCTCTGGATCGGGCGGGATGGTCCCCTGAGGATATTGATTTGATCATTTTCGCTACCCTGAGCTCGGATCTTTTCTTTCCTGGCGCGGGATGCCTGCTGCAGCACAAGCTGGGCCTGAAGGTGACGCCGGCTCTGGATATCCGGCAGCAATGCACCGGATTCATTTACGGGTTGGCCACGGCCGATGCCTATATCCGCAGCGGCCTGGCCCGCAAGATACTTCTGGTGGGGGCTGAGGTTCACAGCACCGGTCTCGATATTTCGACGGCAGGCCGGGATGTCAGTGTCATCTTCGGGGACGGCGCGGGCGCCGTTTGTGTGGCGGCGCAAGACAACGACGAAAAGGTGGGGGTCCTGGCTTCGGTGCTGCACGCCAAAGGGGCGATGGCCGAAAGCCTTAAAACGGATGCCCCGGCATCGAGGGAGTGGCCACGCCTGACGGCGACGATGATGGAGGAACGGCGTCATTATCCGTATATGGACGGCAAGGCTATTTTCAAGGAAGCCGTGCGCCGCCTGCCGGAGGTAACCAAGGCGGTCTTGAAGCGGGCCGGGCTGACCAAGGAGGATATCGATCTCTATATCCCCCACCAGGCCAACCTGCGCATCAATCAGTTCTATCAGCAAATGATGAAGCTTCCCGAAGAGAAGGTTTTTCATAACATCCAGCGCTACGGCAACACGACGGCGGCCACCATTCCACTCGCCCTTGATGAGGCCTTTGAAATGGGTGTGATCGGACCGGGCAGCACCGTCCTGTTTCTTGCCTTGGGATCGGGCGTCACCTGGGGCGCGAATATTCATCGGTTTCCCCATTGACGCCGCTTGCCGACCGTTATAGGCCCTCAGGCCAATTTTAACCGGCCCTGTCTTCAGCGGATGGCCATTGCTGAAATTGCGGGTTGCCGGATGCGCAGGGCCGCCCGCGCATCGATGATCTTCGCGCCTTGCGCGGCCGCTGCGGCGCGGGCATCGGCCAGGATATGTCACACGTTGGGGCCTCCCCTACACGGCCTTGCGGTGCGCCGCGGTACGCCTGCGACCGCAAGCGCTTGATCATGCCGCAAAGGGATGCCGCGGGCTTGCCCCTCCGGTGAAAATGGTATGCGCTGCATTCGGCAATGCGCCGCGCAGCAAGGGTTGGCGGGGCCCATGGCCGACAGAGACCCCTTGCGGCCGTCTGAGACGGTTGGGGCCATTTTTTTGGAAGTCACCAGCGTTGGGTGCATGGAATACTGTCTGCCAGGAGGCCTCGGACGCGGTCGATCAGATGGCAGGCGTGCGCGCATTGCGGCAGTTCTTCAAGCTGCTCGCAACAGCGGCAGGGGCTTTCCACCAGATAGCCAATCTCAAAGTCGAATTTGCAGTTGTAGCTATAACGATGATTGGGTGTTCGTAGCATTTTCATGATCAATGATTCATTCCCAGGCCATCCGGGCGCCGTCCCGGGGCACCGCGATGAGCGTTATCGGCATCCAATAGGTTGTCGGAAGTTTTCCCAGCCCAAACAAGGGCCAACGCTTGGGCCTCCGGGATCCTCTGCAAGGTGTCCTACATATCAGGAAACCTGCTGCAGGCCAAGTCCGGTGATGGGCATGCCCCTTCAGACCATTGCGCCGGCGTTTGAAGACCGACGCTGGCGATCGCGAAAGCGACGATAGGCGACCATTTTAGCAAAGGCCTGGACCGCACGTTCTGGTGTTTCGAAGAACACGCCATTATAATCACAGTCGTCCACGTTGTAGACGGTCCGGTCACCGTCTTCCCTAAGCAGGCTGACGCCAAAGATGGGTTTTCGGTATTGGGCGCACAACTGAGCAACGCGGCGAACATAAGTTTCTTCAAATTCCTGCAAGGTTTCGCGGGCCAGAGCCAAGAATGCGGGACTGATGTCTGGATCGGCAACGGTCGTCGCTTCGGTCAACCGATGGACAAAAATGCGCCGGCCCAGAATTCCGAGATTGATCACTCCGTCACATCCCTCCCAGCGCAGCAATTCCTCCATCACGGCCAGCGGAAGATCCAGATCATTCTCGCCGACCAGATCGACGGGATTGGTGCGGCTCCAGTAAGGGGGCAGCATGGTATCGATACGTTCCACAAGGGCCTGGTCCAGGGGCGGAACATGGATCCCGTTTTGCTGACATAGATCGGCCGTAACCACCCCCCAACCACCCCCCAGGGTCATGATGGCGGCGCGATTGCCCTCCGGTAAGGGGAGCGAAGAAAACGATGCCGAAAGATCGAGAAGTTCCATGGGGCGATCGACTTTGACGATCCCCGCTTGGCGGCACATGGCGTCGAAGACGGTATTGTCGGAGGCCATGGCGCCGGTGTGGCTGGCGGCCGCCCGGTTGCCGGCCGGGCTCCGTCCGCCCTTCAGCATTACGATGGGTTTGCGGCGGCTAACCTTGAGGGCACTCTCAAAAAAACGCGGGCCGTGTTTCACACTCTCCACATAGAGCATGACGGTTCGGGTGAGGGCATCATGCTCGAAACCCTCCAGAAAATCTTCGATCGTCAGCATGGCCTCGTTCCCCGACCCGGCGAATCCCCGGATGCCGATCGCCTGTTGTTCGGCAAAGGCCAGCAGTTGGGTGCCCATATTCCCTGATTGGGCCACAACGGCCGTGTCCCCGGGTTGCGGTCTGACCGGCGAGCCCGTGCAGTAGAGCCGAATGTGCGGGTTGCAGATGCCCATCGTGTTGGGTCCCAGAATTAGTATGCCGGCAGCGCGCGCTGCTTCGACCAGGGCTTTTTCCTGGACCAGGCCGTGCGCCCCGGTTTCACCAAAACCGGAGGAGATCAAGAGCATATTGCGGATGCCCTTTTGCTTGAATTCAGGAATCAGGCGGTGCACGTGGACGGCGGGAATGGTCACGACCGCCAAGTCGATGTCGCCGGGGATGTCCAACACCGTCTGGTATACTTGGCGACCGGCGATTTGCCTCCCCCGGGGATTGACCAGATAGACCTCTCCCCCGAACCCACCGCCGACCGTGTTGGCATACAACATATGCCCCCATTTTCCGAATTGGGCCGACGCGCCGACAAAGGCTATTCGTCGGGGATAGAACAGACTGCGGATGTCCTCAGGGGGTACCGGCGCGCTAAACGGCAAGGATTCATCCTTGGGGCGGCAGGTGATCAGGGCATCCACGACCGTGATCGAACCGTCGCGGCCGATCAGCAGGGGATTGAGGTCGATTTCGGCCAGGTCGGGATGGAGCGATGCCAGCGCGGAGAGCTTCATGAGCAGATCGATCATGGCCTCACGATCCATCGCCGCTTCTCCCCGGAAGGTCTCCATCAGCTTTGCGGCACGGATATCGCTTAGCATCGCGCGGGCCTCTTTGGCCGAAAGGGGGAGCAACCGGCAGGTGACATCCGCAAGGACTTCCGTCAATATACCGCCGAGACCGAACAAAATGACAGGGCCGAATTGCGGATCTCTGGCCATGCCGGCCATCAATTCGCGCCGGGCCTGGATAAAGGGTTGCACCAGAAAGCCTTCCAGGTGTTGCCCGCCGCGGCTGTGAATATCCTCGGCGGCGCGACGGACACTTTCCGCTGAGCCCAGATTGAGAAAGACCAGCCCCATCTCCGATTTATGCAGCAGGCCACTTCCAAGGCCTTTGAGGACGACCGGATATCCGATGGCGCCGGCCGTGGCTACAGCCGCTTCGATCGTTGTCGCCACGCTCTCTTCAACGACCGCTATCCCGCCCGACCGCAAGACCTCTTTGGCTTCGTTCTCGTTCAGGGCCCCGTTGGGCCTGGTGAGGGCGATGCGAATCATTTCGGTGATCTTGACCGTCATGTGCACAGTCCGTAAGCGGTGGTCCGGCACCGCAAGGGTCGGGGTTCAGGTCACACGCGCCCCACCCGGTCAAGGGGTTTGAGAAGAGATGCTGAAGGAAGCCTTATAGCGCTGCGCTATGCCGGGGTCAAGACGCGATGGAGAACATGGGCTCAGGATGCAAGCCGAAGGTTGAGGGGAGCACGCTAAAATCGTTTCAACGGCTGCGGGCAGAAAAATTCCGGCGCACGCTCTCGCGCAGCGAGCGCTGTTTGGCATTGAACACGGTATAGCTGTAGTGAATGTTCTTTCTGAAAAGATCGGGGTAGTTGCGGAGGTTATTTCTTTGTTTGATGGTGTTGGAAGTCACCTTGTGCAGCAGATCGATCTCCTTGCCGATCACCTTGGTTTGGCCACTGACGACCGCATCCAGCCATGCTTCGCGATGGGCCGGACAGTCGGCAAACGTCACCGCCTTGCCCATTTGCGATAGGCGATGGCCGTCGCTGCCGCCCGTGATGCCCTTGCCAAGATTAAAGCCCAGGACCGTGCTCTGCAGGTTCCATTTGTTCATGTTCTCAGCATTGATGACCTCGATGCCGTCGACCATTTCATAAAGGGCCTGCAGGCGTGATTCTGAAAAATAGGAGTTCTGGATACCCGTGTATGCGGCACTGTAAGGGTGCGGAAATACGATAACCGTGGGATAGTGGCGAGCGGCTTCGATAATCGATTCCATCTCCAGGGTGGTTGAACTCATGACGTCGGGCCCCATGGCCGGAAGGATGGATCGCAGGTAAAAACGCTCCAGATCGCCGGAGGCGTAAAAGTAGATCAGCACATGGCTGCCTTCGAAGGATGTAACCTCGATGCCGGGAATGCAGAGGATGTCGCGGCGGTCGGCCAGTTCGACGGCACCTCGGATCGTGTTATGATCGGTAATTCCGATGCCGATGCCCAGGTGTTGGGCATTGTTACCGATGTCGGTGGCCGAATTGTGACCATCGGAGTGGTGGGTGTGAAAGTGCATATCCACCACCGTAAAATGTTCGTTCAATTTTTCCAGATCCGGTTTCTTAAATTGAATGCGGTGCGGCATGGCGGGCATAGGTTCCTGTTCGATCTCTAAAACGTGCTCGTGAGCTGTCTCGGTCTGCCATCGGGGAAACGAATGATGACAGCGCCATCATCAAGGACGAGGCCGTTGGCGTAATCGGTTTCAAGGTAGCTTTCCGTATAATTACGTGTATAGTACATATCGTCCTAAATGGAAAATGCTTAAATGATTTTTTAATTGGGCGCTCAAACAGGAGGTGGTGGCATGCGCTGTCTAGAATTGGGGTGGTTATGATATTGCGGCACATGGTGGGGCAAATGGTGGTTAGCTGGAAGGAGGTGGCATGCGTATTGGTATGGGATACGATATTCATCGTCTGGTCACCGGACGCCGATTGATTCTGGGGGGCGTGGAGATACCCTATGATAAGGGTCTTTTAGGGCATTCCGATGCCGATGTCCTGACCCATGCGGTTTGCGATGCGCTCCTGGGCGCGGCTGGTCTGGGCGATATCGGAAACCATTTTCCGGACACCGAGGCCGCCTGGGCCGGAATCGACAGCCTCCTGCTTCTGAGCCGCGTCAGGGAAATGATCGCCGCTGAGTGGACGATCGCCAATCTCGACATTACCGTTTTGGCGCAAGCGCCTAAAATCAGTCCCTTTGCCCATCTGATGTGCCGAAACTTGGCGAAGGTGCTGGGGATCGATCCCCTGCAGATCAACATCAAGGCGACAACCACCGAAGGGCTCGGGGATATCGGCCGAGGTGCGGCGGTTGCCGCCCAATGTGTCGTTCTGCTGGAAAGCCATCTTAGCTTGCCAAAATCCCACTGAAATCATATACCTTCCATCCGTACATATATTCTCTATTACCTGTTAATTGAATCGATTGTAGATGATTATATGAAATCTAACTTTAAACTTTTGACAACCTATCAACCCCGGGGCGATCAGCCAAAGGCCATCCGCACCATGCTTGAACATCTAAAAGCGGGCGCCCGGCACAATGTTCTGCTTGGCGTCACCGGATCCGGTAAGACATTCACCATGGCCAACATTATTGCCGACCTATCGGTCCCGACCCTTGTCATTGCCCCGAATAAAACGCTGGCCGCGCAACTGTACAACGAATTCAAAGTCTATTTTCCCGATAACGCCGTCGAATATTTCGTCAGCTATTATGACTACTACCAGCCCGAAGCCTATATCCCCGCGAGTGACACGTACATTGCCAAAGATTCTTCGATCAATGAAATGATCGACAAACTCCGCCATTCGGCAACCCGCTCGGTGCTCTCGCGCAGGGATGTCATCGTGGTGGCCAGTGTCTCCTGTATTTATGGGCTGGGTGCCCCCGAAGACTACCTCGATCTGCGGATGGACATCGCCAAAAACAGCATCCTCGAAAGAGACACCCTTCTGCGCAAATTGGTTTCGATGCAATACGAGCGCAATGATATCGATTTTCACCGGGGCACCTTTCGGGTGCGGGGTGATCGGGTGGAAATCTTTCCGGCCTATGAGGAGGATATCGCCTTGCGGGTCGAATTTTTTGGGGATGAAGTCGACGGTCTGGCAGAAATCGACCCCCTCCGTGGAACCGTGCTTAAATCCGTCTCCCGCACGACGATTTTTCCTGCCAGCCATTATGTTACCCGCGCGGGCACGCTCAAACGGGCCACGGCGACCATCACCGCCGAGTTGAAGGCGCGGCTGGATTATTTTCGCCGTGATAACCGCCTGATCGAGGCTCAGCGAATAGAAGAGCGCACCCTCTACGACCTGGAAATGATGAACGAGCTGGGCTACTGTAATGGTATTGAGAACTATTCGCGCCATTTGACCGGTCGGAAACCGGGGGAGCCGCCACCCACGCTATTGGATTATTTCCCGGATGATTTTTTGCTGTTTATCGACGAGAGCCACATCACCGTTCCCCAATTAGGCGGTATGTACCGGGGGGACCGCAGCCGCAAAAAAACCCTGGTGCAATACGGGTTCCGATTGCCCTCCGCACTGGATAACCGACCTTTGAAATTCGAGGAGTCCACCGCACGATTCGACCGTGTCGTTTATGTTTCGGCCACACCGGCCGATTATGAGCGGGATCTGGGCCGGAACAACATCGTAGAATTGATTGTGCGCCCCACAGGACTTGTCGATCCGGAAATCGAGGTCCGCGGGGCGGGCATTCAGGTGGATGACCTGATGGAGGAAATTCAAGGGCGAGTGACGCGGGACGAACGTGTGCTGGTGACCACCCTGACCAAACGCATGGCCGAAGATTTAACCGAATATTACGGTGATCTGGGGCTTCGCGTGCGCTACCTGCATGCCGATATCTCCACACTCGAACGGATGGACATCATTCGTGATCTGCGGCTCGGTGAGTTTGATGTGCTCATTGGTATCAACCTGCTGCGTGAAGGGCTGGACATTCCGGAAGTATCGCTGGTGGCCATTCTGGATGCGGATAAGGAAGGCTTTCTGCGGTCATCGCGATCATTGATCCAGACCTGCGGTCGCGCCGCCCGCAACGTTCATGGTAAAGTGATCATGTACGCCGACCAGATGACGAATTCCATGCAGCAGGCCATTGCCGAAACCGAACGCCGACGTGTCATTCAAAATGCTTACAACCAGACCCATGGCATAACCCCCCAAACCATCCAAAAAGAGGTTGTTTCCATATTCGAAAGCTTATCCTCCAACGTCAACCGGCAACCCGACCGTGTCGCTGAATCGGGGGCTGAATATGCGACCGTCGAAAACATGACCCAATCGATTGAAAAGCTTGAAAAAGAGATGATGGCCGCCGCCCGCGACCTGGCCTTCGAGCGTGCCGCTGAATTGCGCGACCGTATCCAGGCAATGCGGGCCCACCTTGTGTTCGATGGTGTCCGTTAAGGGAGGGCAGACGTCCCGTTGAAGAATCCATCCGCTGATGTGGCCGCCGATCTGCTGGCCAAGCTGCACCAAACCGTTTCATCTCCGGGGGTTTATCTGATGAAGGATGCCCGCGGTCAATATCTCTACGTCGGCAAAGCCAAAAATTTAAAGCGGCGTCTGGGGTCCTATTTTTTGAAATCGGCCCCTGCGGATATTAAAACGCGGACCATGCTGCGGCGGGTGGTCGATTTCGATACCATCGTTACCGGGTCGGAAAAAGAAGCCCTTCTGCTGGAGTCCAACCTGATCAAACGCCATCGCCCGCGCTACAATGTTGTACTCAAGGATGATAAACGCTACCCCGTGCTGCGCTTCGACCTCAAGCACCCCTATCCCAACCTGACGATCGTGCGTAAAATTGGAAAGGACGGTGCGGCCTATTTTGGCCCCTTTGCCTCTGCCCATGCCGTGCGGGAGACCCTCAAGTTTATCAACAAGCACTTTCGCCTGCGAAAATGCAAAAACCGGGAGTTTTCCCAACGCAGCCG
>JASFFM010000157.1:0-9089 GCA_050124295.1 Desulfobacterales bacterium
AGCCCATCCTGCCATGACGCCAGGCCCCTAAAGCCAACCCGCAGAGGGGGATCGTTTGGCCAAGGGCCGGGGCCGGCTGGTTTCGGTGTTTACCTTCGAGAGGGCTTCATTTCCTGTCCTGAAGAGAAGCGAGAGGGTTGATTTTTCGGCAATATGTTTTCTCCCGCCGCCAGCGACGTCTGCGGTCGAGGCCGGCGACGATGTGAAGCGGTGACGAAGCATGACCAAAGGGGGGCCCATGAAGCTCGATACGGCATTTGTTCGCCGCCAGTACCCGGTGTTTCAGAACCCGGAAACCGCCCGTTGGGCCATGTTTGAAAACGCGGGCGGCTCCTATGTTCCCCATCAGGTCATCCACCAGCTAACCCGGTTTTTCAAGTTCAGCAAGGTGCAGCCCTATGGGCCCTTTGCAGCCTCCATCGCCGCCGGTGAAGCGATGGAGCGGGGCTACCGGTGCATGGCTTCACTGCTCAACGCCCACCCGGATGAACTAACCCTGGGGCCTTCGACGACCATGAACTTCTACGTCCTGGCGCAGGCCTTCCGACCCATCCTGAAGCCGGGTGATGAAATCATCGTCACCAACCAGGACCACGAGGCCAATATCGGCTGCTGGCGGCGGCTGGAAGCCGACGGGGCCGTGATTCGAGAATGGCCCATCGACCCGCGAACCGGCGAGCTTTCCATCGCGGATTTAAATCATCTGCTCAGCGACCGCACGCGCCTGGTCTGCTTTACGCTTTGCTCCAACATCGTGGGCAGCATGCACGACGCCGCCGCCATTGGCGCCATCGTGCACGCGGCCGGCGCCCTGGCCGTTGGCGACGGGGTTTCCTTCGCCCCGCATCGGGTGCTCGACGTGAACACCAGCGGTCTGGACTTCTTCCTTTTCAGCACCTACAAGACCTTCGGCACCCACGTGGGGGTCATGTGGGGGGAGCAGGCTGTGTTGGACACCCTGGTCGGCCAGGGTCATTACTTCAATGACCACAAACCCCACTACCGCTTCAATCCGGCCGGTCCCCAGCACGCCGAGATTGCCGCCTTGGCCGGTATCGGATCCTATATCGAGGCCGTCGACGCGCACCACTTCGACGACCTGGAGGCCTCTGCCCACGACAAGGCCGCCCGGGTGTTCGACCTCTTTGCCGACCATGAAACCGTTCTGGCCAACCAAGTTTTGGATACCCTCAACGCCATCCCCGGCGCCCGCATCATCGGTCAGGACCGGGCCGCCCCCGGCCGGCGCGCAGCCACGATTTCATTTGTGTTGGCGGAAACGACATCCGCGGCCGCGGCCAGGAAACTGGCCGATCGACAGATTGCGGTGCGCAACGGCCATTTCTACGCCCCGCGCTGCCTCGAGGCCCTGGGCATCCCGGATCCCGAAGACGGTGTGATCCGCATCAGCATCGTCCATTACAATACCCAAGAAGACGTGTCGCGTCTGGTGGATGGCTTGCAGGATTTGCAGCGCTAGACCAATCAAAGTCCCTCTGAAACACGCCTGTTGACGGTTGCACCGTTTCCGGTTCCGGCACCATGTTCGCGCAAGCCATGTTTGGTTTTGGTCTCAACCCGTCACCATGGCTGGAGGTCCCGGAACGCATCTACCGACGCGGGCCCGGGTTTCGGTTTTAGTTTCATTTTCGCTCGCCTGACCCGATCATTTCATGAAACCATTGATTCCCGCCGGCTGGATGTACGGGTTCCCTGTCTTAAGGGAAGCTTGCGGCCAACGGGTCCGGCAACCCTTGGTGAGGGGCGCATTGCAGAGCGCCGCGCATACCCTTGGCACCCGGCGGGCAGGCCTGCGGCATCCCTTTCTGGCGTCATCCGGCGCTGGCGGTCGCAAGCCTGCCGCGGCGCGCCGCAAGGCCTTGTACGGGAGGCCTCCAAGGCGTGCAATATCGGGGCTCAATCAGGGCTTGCGACCCACCGCACGGCCACAAACAAGGGTCCCTGGGTGACACCGCCTGCGCATTCGCATCCCTCCCCATCTTTCCCCTTTTACCCAATGGTTGGGTAATTCATCTCCCAATCGCAAGCGTCCTTCGGAAAGGCGCATGTCCCTGGCTTAAAAAAATAATGAAATAACAGCGGTTTATAATTTTACTGCCGGCGGCAAGGCTTGGCGCGTTTCTTGAAGACGAAGTCCAGCAGGCGTGTGACCGCAGGCCTGGTAATCGTTGGCGACGTGCCCATCGGCGCGGTGGCAGGGATCGATGGAATTGGATTTAAGGCAACGGGTGAAAAGGGGGATCGGACTGCTGGCAACAGGGCAGCTGCTCGTGATGACCTGCATGCTGGCAGGCGCCTTGGCGGAGAATTGGCAGCTTGAGGCGGCGCGCAAGCTTAAACAAGCCCTGCGGCCGCCCCTGGTGAGCGAGGGGCCCGACTGCCCTGAGCTGCGCTTTGATCTCCGCGCGGCCGTGGTTCGATTTTACGAATACCGGGGTTATGCACCGGCTTGGGTGGATCGCTACGGTTTGTTGCCCGAAGGCGCCATGGCCCTGGCGGCCGTCAAGCAGGCCGACCGTCAGGGATTGGTCTATTCCGATTACCGTCAGCCCTGGTTGGAAAGTGTACTGGGCGGAATGCTCACCCGGCCCGTAATCCTCGGGGCGGCTTTCGATGGACAGCAGATCCAGTGCGATCTGGTCATAACGGAAACGGTGTTGCGCTACGTCTGGCACCTCACGATGGGGCGTACCGCACCGGACATGCTCCATTACGGTTTGCCGTGGGGTAAACCTCTGCCCCAGGATCTGGTGGTGGCCCTGGCGGTTTCGCTGGAAAACGGCCGGCTGGCCCAATTTTTAGCCCAGCTGGGGCCCCGGCACAAGGCCTACCGGGCGTTGCAGAAGAAAATGCCGCCTTACCAGAAAATCAAGTTGGCCGGAGGTTGGCCGGCCATCGATGACGGCCCGGCACTGCAGCCCGGGGATTGCGGTGGGCGGGTCGTCCAGTTGCGAAACCGTCTGGTGGTTTCGGGAGACGCCCCTGCAGACGCCGGGGGCCGACCTGATTGCTTCGACGATGCCCTTGCGGCGGCGGTGGCACGATTTCAGCATCGCCATGGGTTGTTCGCCGATGGGGTTGCCGGAGGGCGGACCCTGGCCGCTTTGAATGTCCCCGTGGAACAGCGTATTCGACAAATACGGTTGAATCTGGAACGTTGGCGCTGGATGCCCGAAGACCTCGGATCACGCCATGTGCTGGTCAACATTCCCGGATATCAAATGCAGGTGATTGATGCCGGTCAGGTGGTCAAGACCATGCGCACCATCGTGGGGCGCAAACGTCGACCGACACCGGTGCTCTCCAGTCGGATCACCTATCTTGAGATCAACCCCTACTGGTATGTTCCGCCCCTGATAGCCCGTAAGGATTTACTCCCCAAGATCCAGGCCAATCCGGAGTTTCTGGTCCGCCAAAATTTCCGTGTCTTTGACAGCTGGGATGACAATGCCCGGGAGATCAACCCCGCCGCGATCGACTGGTCTACCCTGAGCGAAGATCATTTTCCTTATCGGCTGCGCCAGGAGCCTGCATCCCACAACGCCTTGGGGCGCGTAAAATTCATGTTCCCCAATGAATTGAGCGTCTATATTCACGATACCCCCTCCAAGGGCCTTTTCAAGCGGTCCTCGCGACCCTTTTCTTCCGGCTGTGTTCGCGTGGAAGAGCCGATGGAACTTGTCAGTCTGCTTTTAAACCGCAAGGACTGGGATCAGGCGCGCTTGTCGGATGCGGTGGCTTCCAATCAACGGCAGGTCATTATTCTGGATGAACCGGTGCCCGTCCATCTGATCTATTTGACCGCCTGGGTAGCGGCTGACGGCGAGACCCACTTTCGAGAAGATATCTACGGGCATGACCGGGCGCTAATCAGCAACCTCGCCCAGCGCAGCGTCGCCCAGCAGGCATGTCGTGCGGTGACGCGCCACCCTGTCTACATCGGCGCGCGCTAGGGGCATCGATCACTTCCCCACCGGCGCGCTTATGCCGGTCGCCATGGGTGGGCCAATCGAAAGACACACGGGGGTGATGTTCAGGCCGCCGGCGGCATAAAGGTTCAGGGAGAAGCCAAGCGCTTCTCCCTGAACTATTTAGACGGGTCATGGCGACCCGGTTGGCGTGGAAACCAGACGGCGGGACTAGGGCTTGGCGGGGCTTACTTCGGTGATGCTGAGGGTCTTCTTACCCTCCTGCTCGATCAGGGTACCTTTGATTTCAATCGTCTGCCGCGGCATATCCAGCAGCGCGGCGGTTTTCTCGTTGATGGCCAGCTCGTAGGTTTGGCCCGCTTCATCCACGAACTGGTTGTCCTGGTTCAGCGCTCCTCTAAGCTGCACTTCCGTTTCCTGAGCCCGTTGGTCTCCGGCACATGACACACCGGCGAGAAACATGGCCACCATCAACACGGATAAACCAAGTGAAATCAATTTACGCATCGTTGGCCTCCTTTTCCATCGTATGAATTATGATTGCCTGTGGGCATGGGCCGCCCAAGATCAAAGACCCAATGACAGGCCGAAGATAAATTATCTTCAGCCGTGGATCTGATGGGTAACTATTCAATTCATATGCCAGGAGGAGAAATTCGAATCTCTTTTGGGGCGGATGAATCGCCCACCGGAGAGCAAACATTCGTAAATATTGTCTTTATGGAGATCCGTCATCGATGGCGATAGGGTGGTGGCACGCGCGCAGCGTAGCCCTCATGCACGGCAAGACGAAGATTTCGGCGTGTGGGTGAAGGCGGTTGCCTACAGACACGTGTATCCCTAAATGCAATCTCGGTTATTGCCCCTGAGGGATAATATTGTTAGAAGTGTTTTCAAGTGCCCAAAGCGCCCTGGGGGCGGCGCTGCTTGTGATGTGCGGGCATGAGACCATGGCTTGCCAAGCGGATGCGGTCAGCGGTGCGCCGGTGGGCCGTGCCATCTAGACGTGAAAACCTCCCCCTGGGGTGTAAACAACGGCCCGGCAACCATCCCGGGGACCCAAAGGACAAGCCCGTCGAAAAAGCTGTCTTTTTTTTGAGCTTAAGATCCTATCACCCGGTCGGCCGTTCCGGCCGGGGGGGCCGCGTGTCGTGGAATTTTGGGCAATGCTTCTTATGCTAACCGATCTCCCGTGCTTGGGCCGCTTAAGACGCATCCTCGGCTGTCTATCGCTGGTCGTCTTGCTTTGCGGATGCACGGCCCATGGGGAAGCGCCCGTATCCGCAAGCGGAGAAGGCAACCCCCGTGTGTTCCAGGTGGTCAAGCATGGCTGGCATGTGGGGATCGTCGTGGGGCGCGCGGATTTGGTGGTCCTGGTGCCGCGCCTGGAGGAGGATTTCTTCGCTGCCAAGTACCTGGAGGTCGGTTGGGGGGATGCGCGCTTCTATCAGGCGGAGGATCCTTCGGCCGGCCTGCTCCTGCGGGCAGCGCTCTGGCCCACGGACAGCGTGCTGCATGTGGTCGGGTTCTCCGGGACGCCCGCACGTGTCTTTGCGGCCAGCGAGGTCATCAATGTCTGCCTGGCACCGTCTGCCTATGAGCGGCTGCTGGCGTTTATCGCGGACACGTTCGCGCGTGGTCCTGAGGGGGGGATCATCCGGCTCGGGCCCGGTCTTTACGGCGCCAGCCGTTTCTATGGGGCACAGGGCTCTTTTCATGCTTTAAACACCTGCAACAGCTGGGCGGCGCGGGCCATCGCCGCCAGCGGCCTGCCCGTTTCGCACCGCCTGACCCTCACGGCCGGGGGGGTCGTTTCGCAACTGCGCCGTGACGGGCAGGATGTGTATCCGTGCCCCTGAGGTCATGGCCGATGATTGCAGGGGTTATTTTTGGACGGGGATCAACACTTCATTGCGGCGCAGGAACCAGATCATAAAGGGAGAATTGTAGCGCGCAAAGATGGGCGGCCCAACCGCGACGAGCTGATTGTCTTCGATCCATACCTGCAGCTGGTCCTCGTGCGTCTGGTATCGGGCCTGGCCCCATGGGCCGGAATAGCGTATGGCGGCAATCAAGCGCCCGGGCACTTCGCGCAGGGTGACGTCGAAATTCAGGGGTTCCGGTAGGGTATCCAAGGTGTATTCAGTCGGCATCATAAAGGTGACGCGCCATTTTCCGGCCACCTGCTCCTGACCCACGGGCGCGGTCATGGCGATTTTCTGTGAGCTGGCCTCCTGGCTGACCGGGGCGGTCATGGCAATCTCCTGCTTGCGGCGATTGTTCCCGGAGATGTAGTCAAAAAGCCGACGAAAGCCCACATTGCCCACCGCGCTGAAATCGCCTTCCACGACGGTTTCCGCCACGATGTGAGGTTCGTACTGCCGGAGTTCGAAGTCACCATCCTTCTGCAGGACTGTATAGGGCGCTTCTTCGGTGGCCATGCCCGGGGGAACAGCACATAAAAACCAGATGGCCGCCAGCGATAGATAGCGTATCGTCATAATGCCTCACAAGTGCGTTTACCACGCTTTTCCGGGAGCATGCATTTTCGCCTGCCAACAAAGAGAGCCTTCGGGTGAAGGTCATTTAACCCAACGGCCCAACGATTACGCGTATCGGCCCCGCCGACCCCTTTGGAAAAATGAATCTGTTTCCTGTCTTAACGCAAGGTTGTGAAAGATTTGTAAGCGAATACCTTGTGCCCCCCGCCATTCAAAACGAGACACATACCTTTTTCATCCTGCGGGCTAGCCCAAGGATATCGTTCGGGCTTTATCAGGCGCACGCGGTGGCAAGCGAACCGCGGTGCTCCAGGGTGTCTTGTCAATGAAGGCCTCCGACGTCTATGATATCCGGGCTGGATGATTCGCCGATGGGGTCAACAGCTGCAGCGCACCAGCGAAATCGAAAATCGTCTTATGCAAAAACCACCGCTGTGTAGGGGTTAAATGCGCCCTATAGCCTACAGTCAGCGTATACACGAAATCCGGGCAGTCAAGCAAGGCTGGGCTGTCAAAGCCATGGCCTTCAGATGTCTCAAAGGGTTGCGGAATGCGCCATGATCAGCGTTCTGATCAAGGGGGCTGGAGGCTGCAGGGCGTTTTCTTTTGGGCGGCAAACGGTTTGCGCTTGCGGAGTGCTGGGGGGCGGAGAAAAGCCGATCGAACCCACCGCGATGATGAACCGGGACGCGGTGCCGCCGCCAGGCCGGACCAGGTTTGACTTCAGCACTCGCCCGATCCGGCTGTCGGTAGGCAGCGATACGGTCGACGATCTGATGGTGGGCTTGGCTTACGGGTTTGCGAACCGACCCTGCGGACGGCAGCGATTGCCGCGCATGGAAGACTTCTAGCGCGACCTTTGTAAGCGCAATGCGTTTCCATCCTCGAAAACCATGGCGATGCACGAATAGAGCGGCACGCTGCTCAGGAGATGTCCATGATCTTCACTTCCACGGTGCGTTGTGCATTGCCGCGTTGCACCTCAATCGTGACCGTTTGCCCGATATCCAGCTGCTGTAACACCCTTATGAATTCGTCCAGGTTGGCCACGGCCTGGCCATTCACGGCCTTAATGATATCGCCCAGCATGCGGTTGCGGTAATCGATGCCCGTCAATCCGGCCTGATCCGCCGCCGATCCCGGGACCACGCTTTCGATCACCACCCCCGCTACGCCGAGGCCGGCGGCCTGCTCTTCATCGAGCACAACGATGCCGATTCCGGGACGCGGCACCTTACCCCGGGTGATCAACTGGGGCACGATGGCATTGACCACGTCCACCGGAACGGCAAAGCCGATGCCGGCCGAACTGCCCGAACCGGAAATAATGGCCGTGTTAACCCCGATCAGACGCCCGGCCGAGTCCAGGAGCGGTCCGCCGGAATTGCCCGGGTTGATGGCCGCATCGGTCTGGATAACCCCCAACACCTCACGACCGGCGGCCGTGGGTAGGCGACGATCGAGGGCACTAATGACACCGGTGGTCAAGGTGCGCGCCAATCCGAAAGGATTGCCGATGGCGAAAACGGCCTGGCCCACCTGGAGACCCCCGGATACACCCACCGGTATCGGTTGTAACGCCGCAGGCATGCTGCGCAGACGGATGACGGCCAGGTCATGGTCCGGCGAACCTCCGACAAAGGTGGCCTCGATGGCCTCGCCCGAATCCAGGCGCACCTGAACCCGGCGGGCGCCCTCGACCACATGGTAGTTGGTGACGACATGCCCGTGTTCGTCCCACAGAAAACCCGAACCGTTGCCCTGGCGAATCTGACGGGCGCCGAAAAAACTGGCCACGGCGTTTTCTGTGAAGATGTAGACCACCGAGGGGGCCGCGGCATTAAATATCTTGATGGTGGTTTGTTCGAATCCCGCCAGATCACCACGCGGAACGACGTCCCGGGGTGTGCTGACGATCTCCCGCCCGCGGTCGCCAAAGGGATCGAGATAAATGAACAGGGTCGCCAGGATAAGGGCCACGATAAGGGTGATGATCGATTGTCGGTTCATACGTCTCCGTTCCGTCCGCCAGACTAGCCCCCATACCGAATCGCGGCGCCGGGTTTGTCATTGGGCCCGGTGCCATTGCGCAACGCCGGCGGGGCTGAGCGCATCCTCAGGGCGGCCCATGGGCAAAATCCGCACCGCCGGACGGCCGAAAATCAGCCTGAAGATGAGCTCGCGCCTGAGGTTAAGGTCCTAGTTTCGATCCATGCTGACAGGAGATGGTTTAAAACATCACTATTGCGCCCTGGGGGTGAAATTGCAAGATTCGTTTAAAACGCATGTATGAGGCATCAAATCCTTCGGGGGCCTCTAACCAGGCCTTGGCGAGGCACAAGCCCTTCGGGCGGACCCTGTTGCGGGGCACTCTGCCGGCTGCGGTTAACGTTTTTCAGCGCTCGGACATTGCCCGGGTGACGATTCCCCTGGCCGCCCCGGGCGCTTCATGTTCTATCCGGCACCGACATGGCGATGATCGCTCAGGCCAAGCGCCGGCGATCGGCGAAGACATCGCCGCGCACTAGCCTGGGTCTTGCAGGCCGGTTCCTGCAACGCACGCCGAGCAAAGGTTTTCCCCGCGTCAATCCCCGGCCCTTCGATGCACTCTTTGAGCCTGTTTGGCCCCGGCCACCGC
>JASFFM010000158.1:0-9039 GCA_050124295.1 Desulfobacterales bacterium
CACCGGGCTGGAGCGGGACTGTTAAGGTCAGGCCTGACGGCCGGATTCCCTCAGGAGCAGAGCATCCTCCGGTCGCCAAAGCGACCCATCGCCGGTACCGTACATCATGATAACCACCGCCGCCGACAAGGCCAGCAGCAGATCGGGCGGGCTGCCGGCCACCGACGCCTGGCAGGCCAGGTGTATGCTCAGCAGCAGGGCCGCGCTGCGTCCCAGAAAACCCATCACCACCATGAGCCCTAAGGCGAGATTGGTCAGCATGGCGTTGGACAATGCGGACAGGGGTGCGGCCTGCAGGAGAAAACCCCCCCAGACCAGCAATCCGGCGCGCAGAACAGACGGCCCCTTGGCGGCCAAGCCGACCAGTATTTTCCGAACCCGACCGGCCACCGCTTGGCGCAAATGGCCATGCATAAGCGCCCAATCCCAAATAAACCCCAGCAGGAACGGTACCAGGAAAAGGGGCGCGACCTTCTCCAGGACGCTCGCCGCGAAGATCGGCAGCAGGGCAAAACCCACGAATCCCATCTGGATGCCGGCCATGAGGCGTGCCAGGGCCCGGGAACCGGAGGGATGGATTTCGCCGCCCCGTTTGCGCCGGTGCCAGACACCGAGCTGCAAAAGATAGTAGGCCCATCCGGCGGCCAGGTAATAGGCGGGAAGACGTCCGCTGCCTACCGCCACGGCAGATGCCACCAGCAGGCCCAAAGCGTCCATATTGACGTCCAGTGCCGCTCCCAGCCGGGTCTGCGTCCCGGTGCGCCGGGCCCAGAAACCGTCCACACCGTCCAGCACGGCAGCCGCCAGATAGATGCAACCCGGCCACCAGACCCAGGCGGTCTTACCCGTCTGGCCATCTTCAGGAATGCAAAAAAGAAAACCGGCCACCAGGCTGATCAAAAAACCGCGAAAGAGGGTAATGCGATTGGCCGTGCCAAGTTTGACCATGATCCCGGATGATCCCAGGGGGCGATTGCCATCCAGGTGGCGCCACAAAAGCCCGTGAACGACCGCCAGCACCCCGATGCTTGCTAAAGCCCCCTGGATCACACCATGGGCGGGCCCCCTTTGGATCAGCAGATAAAAAAACCCCAGCCCCAGCAGCGCGTGGCCCCAGGCTTCATGCCGTGCACGGCGGCGCAGCAGCGCGGGCAATGACCTCTCGCGACCCGCCACCGGGGTTGCGTCACCTTTACTCAGGGAAGCATTTGACATGGCAACACCATTTCCAAGGGGTGCTCCAGGGGCCATCATCGTGTTGCTGGCCCGGGGTTTGCGCCACGGGAGGGGCGGGCACGGTCTGTGGTGCGATCCGCCCCCCGGCAGGGCAACAGCGCCCCACCACCCCCGATGGCAGCCCGATCCTACAGGGCAGGATGTGGTGTCACCGGCTTCCGTGGCCAGGGGGGCCCCTTGTCTACTCGACACGTACATCGGTAAACCATACCTTAAAGCCTCCGGGCCCTTCTCTCAGCAGGGAGAGTTTCGATTTGCCGAAGGTCTGGTAATCCTGCCAAGTTGTTATCCTGGCAGGGGGCTCCCGGCTGGCTTTCAGGTAGCTCCACTCCCGCACGATCAGGTTTTCGTCCACATAGAGCTTGTAGGTATCGTTGGGCGTATAGCCCTTGTCACCGACAAAGCGGATGACGACTTCGGTATGGTTTTTCTTCGAGAGCGGGGCGGGCTGATGCTCCTTCACGGTGACTTCGATTTGATCGCGCGCCTCATAGGCTTTCAGCGGGAACAGCAGCCAGTAGATGTCATTGACAAACGCCTGGGATGATTTTTGTTCCTTACCGTTTAGGAATATCCGGTTGGTTTTGATACGCCATTCCCATTGACGCACGATGCGCTTATCCGGCAACTGGACGTTGAACGTGAAAAACAACCGATCACGTTCATAGATCCCGAATAGATCGTGTGCCCAGCAGATATCGTGCAAAATATCCTGATCGGGTTTGACGGGGCCCAAACAGCCCCCCATAAAAGCAACCAGCACAAGGACGATCGTGATCTGTTTCATGACGCCTCCTTGGGACGAATTGGGAAGTTCGGGGCCCCTGCCGTGCGACCCACTTTTGGGGAAATGAATTAAAAGCATATGTTAAACCCTGGAATCTGAATTGTCATTGCGGCATATGGACCCGCGACACCCGACCCGTCCATCATGGCGGCATGCAAACACACGCCTTCGATGATCGTGACCTCAACCACAAAACAGGAGCCCAAATCCGCATCCGCGCCTTAACATTTCTCGCCCGAGGACCCTGTCGCGATCAAGTTGGCAGGGCAAGGGGGGGCTAAATCCCGGAAAGGTGGCCGCAACGCACCCCAAACCAAAACGCTTGGCGGCGGATCAAAGCGATTTTTGATATTGTCACGGCGAAAAATCCCTTGCAACTCAAGTTTGAATTGGTCCCGTGGACACCTGCTCCGGCCCGCGCGCTGATCAAAGAACGATGCCGTCATAAATCGCGTCCGGCTTCGTTTGGTCGATGGCTTGGGAAAAGGGGTCTGCCGCCGCCAAAACTTTTGCATTGGGCCCGCCAGCGGGATCCTGACCTGTTGCCGCCAGGGCGGGAGCGCGCGCTGGCGTCTTTGGGGCTCAAATGTCGGAGGCCGAGGGTAGACCTTGCTACTTCACGGTCAGACCAGGCGCCGCTCCAGATAACGCGCTGTGGGGTCCGGGTTGTAACGGTAGGGCCCGATTTCGACGAAACCCATGGCCTTGTAGAGCGATAGAGCGGCTGTCATCCGGCTTAGGGTGTCGAGCCGTAATTTGCGGTATCCCATCGCCCGGGCCTCCTGAATGAGACGGTCACATAAGCGGCGGCCGATGTTTTTCTGCTTGAATCGGTCGTAGACAAAGAGACGCTTCATTTCGCATATCCCGGGTTCGAGGGCCCTTAGGCCGCCTCCGCCGGCCAGCTGACCGTCGTAGCTTGCCAGAAGATACCGACCCCCGGGAGGAGCGTACATGGAATCAAATGTGGACAATTCTTGATCGATGCCTTGAAAGGCAAGATCCATGTCCAGCCATTGAAGGTAGGCTTTGGTTATTTCTATGGCCGCGGCGAAATCCGACGCGCTCGTGCAGGGGCGGATATCGATCATCCGCTTGGGCGTCGTCGGAAGGGATCCTGCCGGGCGATCGAGCTCCCGGCGCAAGGCCAGGGCAAGATTTTCCAGGAGGTAGGGTTTTTGGAGATCGGCACCGGCACCCGGTTGTTGAACCGCGCGGACACGATCCGTTCCACAATAGCCACTGGCGATAATTGCCTTCTGACCGGGTTTCCGGTCAAGCATGCTTCGGTAGATATCACAGCCATCCATTCCCGAATCGATAATTATTTCCAAAACAACGACATCGACCGCATTTTCTTGAAGGAAGTTCAGGGCGTCTTCGCCCGAAGCCACAGCAGACACCTGGTTTCCCCGTTTGCCCAGCATACCGTCGGCGGTGTCCTTGGGGTCCGCCTGATCGATATCCCTGTCCAGAAGGACAACATCGGCCTTTTCCCCTGGCCCAATGCTGCCCGGCCAGGGAATCCGGCGCGTCGGCGCTTAGGACGAGGGGCATCCCATCGGCCCGCGGGCTCTCGAAGGCATAGGTAAAGCAACCGCTGCCGCCAATCAGGGCCTCGACCAGATCCATGTCCGTCATCAGGTTGGCCGGCTGGACCAACACGGCGATCCCCGCCTGCGCCATGCGTCGGATGTCGATCGGGAATGCATGACGCCTCTTGCGGTCGTTCGGATGATTCCGAGATCAACCCCTTGATAAACGATTTTAATCCAATTGTCATCTATTGACAGGGCTTAGGGAGAATTGGTATCGATTCCCAAAGGCCCTGTCATTGACCGAGCCTTTGCAGGCGAGCACTCTGCGGCCCCAATACTTCTCCTCGCTGACGCGCAAACAGAACCGCATCTTCACCTCGCACGGCATACGGACCCCTCCTTCTGGGCAGCGACGGCCGAACCGGAAAACACTTCTCTCACCCGTCCTCGCCAACGTATTGGGCCAGCCTGCACCTTTCACATGGTCCGCCAAGGACTTCTCATCACCGCAAGGGGCGTGCGCAATGCCACTGCCATCATCCACCGCACACCAGACGTGCTATCTGGAAGAGAATGCCGGATTGGGACTGATCCACGACGGCCCGGCCATCGATCCTTTGATGTCACCGTCGATCGATATTCCCTATAACCTGGTGGACGTGCAAAACCTGACGCCCACCGGTGCACGCATCCTCCATCACCGCGTGGTGGAACGGGGAACCGCTCTGGGATTCATGGCCTTTGATCGTGTTGAGCGGGAATGGCGGCGTTTCCGGGCCAAGGTTATCGGCTGCCGCCAGTTGCCCGATCAAGGCGATTGCCATACCTGTGATCTGGAGCTGACGCCCGCGGCCAAAGGGGCGTCGAGCGAAAGCCCCCGGGAGGCTACGGACCTGGAATTTCTGATGAACACGCCGCTTTTTGCCAGCATTCCCCAGCGTGCGCTGCTCTACCTCATCAACTGCTTGCGCCGGCGTCATTTCCGACCCGGCGAACGCCTGTTTGACCAGGGTACATCCGGCGACTGCCTGTATATCATCCAGTCTGGCGTCAGCCTTTTCATGGTCGAAAAAGACGGTCGCACCCACCGCGTCAGCCGGTTTCAGACCGGCGACGTCTGCGGGGCCATGTCCGTATTGACCGGTGAGCCCCGCCGGGGCCACGCCGAAGCCGAAAGCGATATCCTGGCCTGGCGCCTGGATCGTCGGGATTTTGACCGCGTGGCCGCCAAACACCATGAACTGCGCGTCTTCCTGACCGACCTGGTCACCCAGCGTCTGGAGTCCTGGAGCTACACCGGCGACCGCACCGTGGGCAAGTATACGATCAAGTACCGCATCGGCACCGGTGGCTGGGGCATTGTCTATCATGGCTATCACATGGCCCTGGGAATGCCGGTGGCCATCAAGATGCTGAAACACGACATGGCCATGGATCCTCTTTTTCTGGAAACCTTCCGCCAGGAGGCCAAAACCATCGCCCGCCTGAACCACCACAACATCGTTCAGATCTTCGACATCGATGAAGTCTACCAGACCATCTTCATCATCATGGAATATCTCGAGGGCGAATCCCTGCGCAGTGTGCTGAAACAACGGGGCACCCTTACGGTGCCGGAGGCCATCAACTACCTCAGCCAGATCCTGCACGGCCTCGTATATGCCCATAAACGGGGCATCGTCCACAGGGATATCAAGCCAGAGAACATTTTCCTGCTGCGCGACGGTCGCATCAAGATACTCGATTTTGGCCTGGCCGCCGCGCCGGGTGAAGAGGACCTGAGCCTGCACGCGGCCATCTACTATGCGCCGCCCGAGCAGATCGAAGGCGAGCCCGAGGACACACGCTCCGATATTTATGCGCTTGGCATCATGGCCTTCGAGTTGCTCTACGGCAAACGCCCCTTTCCCGAAAACGACCTGTCTCGCCTGATGGACCTACACTGCCAGCAGGAAATTCCCGACCCCGCCGGTCATATCCCGGATCTGCCGAAGGAGCTGTGTCGATTCATCACCAAATGCTGCCGCATCGATCCCGCCCAACGCTACGCGTCGTCGCAAGAGGCTTTGGATGATCTCGATCACCTGGCTCGGAAACTGCGTATCAAGCAGGTTGCCGAAAAGCACCTGCTCACTTCGGTGTACATGATCTACCCCGAGAGACGCCGCCAGGGCCTGGCCCGTCTCCTGGAAAAATTCAGCCGGGAAGCCGACCGCCTGGGGATTGTCATGAAAACCAATGAACCGATGGACATCTGAAGGAAGATGGCCTGGAAGGAGCGCGCGGGGGCGCAGGCCGTCGATCCAATTCCGTTATCCCGGTAGCGGATTTGGGCTTGAGGCACCCGGGGCAGATGTCTCCGCTGCGCAGGACTTCTCGTCGGATGGCATTTTTTACCGGGGGGGCAAACGGCAAGCGCGGGCAAGTCGTCGAGAAAGTGATCTCCAAACCCATAGCGAAAAGCGTACCCGACGATCTTGCGGCGGTGGCTTCGATAGCGCCGCCGGAAAATAGTATTGTAAGCATTTGAGGCATCCACTTACAAGGCACTCCGGAGTACCGCTGTGGGCATGCGACCACCAGCGCCTGACAAGGCCGCAAAAGGATGCCGCGGGCTTGCCCGCCGGGGGAAAAGGGTATGCGCTGCGTTCGGCAATGCGCCGCGCACAACGGGTTGCCGGACACATTGACCGTAATCTTTGTTTAAGACAGGGAACAAATGCATCCAAACCAATGGGCATCAATCGTCACATGAAATGTTGGGGCTAATCCCCGGCCGCCGAAGGTGACCATCGCCCCAGTCGCGATTTGCGGGGAATGTACTGTTCCAGGAAATGCCCTGCATGCACCCAGGCAACCGTTTTGACTCCGGCCCAGATCAGCGCAAGCCCCCCCAGATAAACGAGTTTATCGGAGCCCACCGGGATGAGCACAGCGCCCATGGCCACGAGCATGGCCAGCAGCAGGGCCTCGAGGGTCAAAAAAATAATGCCCGGGAAAATGAACCGCGCATAAAAATAACTCCCACCCGGGATCAACAGGGCCAATAGCCCGGCCATGGACTTCGACTTGAAGGGGAGTTCACACCGCCGGCAGCGCATCATCTTCTCAGAGAGCACCGTTGCGCAGCGCGGGCACAGATGGCGCCGTCCCACCGGCTGCATGATTTGCTTGGTCAGAGGCAGGGCCGTGAGAAGCTGCCGGATCTTTTTACGCTCCCGGAGGGCAATCCCGCCGAAACGCTCGGTGCGGTCGTTATTGTAATCGATGATGAGCGTCAGCCGCCGCAGGCGAATCCTGCGGATATCACGGTAGCGGACCTGGGCGATGGACTGTCGGTAGGCGTAGTCACTGCCGGTGGGGATGTGCAGGATGCGGTAGCTGGTGAACACCAGAAAGGCGTTTTCCAGCCCCAGGAATATCCCCCCGGTCAAGAGCTGCTCGTACCAGCGGATCGGTGACCGGGCCGGGGTGATTCTCAGAATGCGTTCGCCTTTCAGCAAAAAGGGTTTCAGAAAGGAGAGCTTGACGAACCAGTTCCGCTGCCGTTTTTCGATCTTGCCCTGGTAGGTATTGCGGTGGTCGGTAAACAGGACCTCGCGGTCAATGGGGAGGCCGAAGACTCTTTCACGAATGACCGCTGTCGATGATGCTTCCTGCGGCGGGGTGACCATGTTCGATTGGGATGCATTCCCGATAACGTTGACCAGCATGATTTAGCCTGCCTCCAGTTGGTTTGCGATAGACGCCATGATTGCAGAAGCCAGGTTGACCTGTTAAATCGTATCCTAAAAGATACATCCGGATGAATGATCGTTGTCAACACGCCGGCTCAGCAGCGCCCCGTAGATGGCCGATCATCGGGGAATACAACGACTTGGATATTCCGCGGACATATCATGGCCTGGTGCGGTATAAGAAATCTGCAATTTCCAGGCCATTCGCCCCTATTTCAAGACCCTGCTGTCGGGGACGCCGCAAGGCCCCCAAGGCTCGTCCGGACGACACATAGCGGGGGGCCTAACCCGGATATTTCACGCCGATGAGGCCTTCCGTACAAGGTCTTGCGGCGCGCCACGGTGCGTATGCGACCGCAAGCGCCTGATAACCCCGCAAAGGGATGCCGCGGGCTTTCCCGCCAGGTGAAAAGGATCTGCGCGGCGTTCTGACATGCGCCGCTCACCAAGGGTTGCCGGACCCATTTAGGGCAACCTTCCGATAAGACAGGGAACCCATGCATCCAGCCAGTGGGCATCAATATTGTCATGTAATGTTCGGGCTGAACGAACGGCCCCTAAAACCGGGGAAGCCAAGGACCGCACATGAACCGTCACCGTCATTTAATCGAGGAAGAAATCTTTGCCATTCGCCATTCCGGCGAAATGCCCGAAGTCGCTCTGCACACCGGGCTTTACGATCTGCAGGAAGACCCCGCCGGCCCCCGTATGGCCATCGCCCCGGGTGATCTGCGGTTGCTGAAAGACGCGGTCGAAGCGCGCTACAAACGCATCATTATGCGGGATCTCGATCCCCGTTTGCGGAATCATTCGATCTACCGCGGACTGGCACGGGCCATGGCCAACTGGCAGCGCCTGGTTCGCTTCTGTACCCGCGAAAACCGCGACACGAACGGCCATCGGCGAGAGGTCGCCGATGCACTGCTTAACTTCCTGGCCACCGAAACCGCCGATGTGGCCGGGGGGCGCGCACCGTCCGCCGTCAACTGCACGGCGGCGGAACTGGCAGCATTCGCCGGTACCCTGGGCTTGGCGCCCGCCGCGCTGCCCAAGGGCTGGCAAAAAACCTGTGCCAAAGGGAATGGGCCGGGAAAGGCGCCTTGATCCGGGCCAAGGACGCACGCGTCCCGACCTTGGCACCTCCATGACCATCTGAGTGGGCGCGGAATGAAAAAGCGAAATACCGCTTGGACAGATTTCTAGGATCGCTTAGATCTTTGCAGACCGATGAAAACATGTTAAAGGCTTAGCCCTAATCCCCAAAAAGCCGGTCACTCTCCTTATGCCGCAATGGCGAAAAAGTATGTTTCAGCAGTCGTTTTAGGCTTCCGCTCGCACTCCCCAAAGGACTGGTGTTGGTTCCTTACAAGGTTTAACAAATGACGATCATCGCCTTAGATGACTGGCGGCAATTGACCCGTTCAAGCGCTATGATGGCGCTTTTCATCATCTCTTCGGATGTCCAGCCGGCAAGAACGATGATGCAATTTCAGGTTGCACGTTGAGCGTGCTTTGTCGAGATTTTGGCAATCGTTTTTACCGAACCTTTTTTGTTCTACAAGAGCCATCGTTAATGGGCCTGTTGGTCAAAAAATTTCAGCTCGATCTCTATTGCGATGGGTGCGTTGAAGCGCAAAGGCGTGAGCGATTGCGATAGAACATTTCCGGTTCGATAACCCTCAAACCCAATATTCTGGAAAAACATGTTCAGCGGCGAAACAAGTCGCAGCGAAGCCCATTG
>JASFFM010000159.1:0-9027 GCA_050124295.1 Desulfobacterales bacterium
CATCGCCATCGTCCTGGAGAATGCCAAGCTGTATCAAAGCCTGAACCAGGCCTTTCACCAGATCGAAAGGGCCAATAAAAAAATCGAAGCCTACTCCCTGGCCCTCAGCAGGGAGCTGGAAAAAGGACGTTACATGCAGCGAACCTTTCTGCCTGAAAAAATGCCCCGTATCCCGGGCTGGCAGATCGATGCCTGTTTTCATCCGGCGAAGCAGGTTTCCGGTGATTTCTATGATCTGTTCCCCATCGGTGAGGGCCATCTGGGCATTGTCCTTGCCGATGTATGCGACAAGGGGGTCAGCGCCGCTCTTTTTATGGGCATTTTCAGGAGTCTGATCCATGTCTACCTGGAAAAAGCCTTCCAAGAGGAAAATCGTTCCCCGGTTCCGGGAGGTGTCGCGTATAAAACCCAGGCCCTAGCAGATCAATCCTCGCGGGCCCTCCTGTTGTTAAACGATTATATCGAGCGACACCATGGCAAGGAGGGGATATTCGCCACGTTGTTCTTCGGGATTCTGCACACCAGGGACGGCCGACTCAAATACATCAATGCAGGGCACGAGCCGCTCATGATCGTCGACGGCCGGCAACAAACCCGTGATCTGATCCCCACGGGACCCGCCATCGGCATCATGATGGGGGCTCGTTTTGACGTCGCATCGGTTCGCCTGGCCAAAGCTGAAACCCTTATCGGTTTTACCGATGGCATAACCGAAGCCTTCTCACCCCGTGGCGCGGATTTTGGCAGGTCTGGCATTTATCAAGCGATCGCACGGCATGGCGCTTCGGGCGCCAAGCTGATGGGCGCCATCCTCGAGGAAGTTTTCGACCATCTGGAGGGAAGTGAATTGACGGATGACATTGCCATGATATCGATTGAAAGAACAGATTAGCCACATTTTAAAGCCGCTGCAGGGATTCACCTCATTGGGGTATTTCAATAACCGGACGGGCAATCGAAGAAGACGCGGAAACACTGACCGGGATTTTCTTCGCAACCAAAGGGATTTGGGGTCATGCCGAAGAATTGTTCGTCCGATGGAAAGCTGCGTTGACCGTTCGTCCCGTTTCGACCCTGGAAGACGACGTCTGCGTCTACAGGTAAAGCCGGTTGATCGTGGGCTGTTATTCGATTGTTGCGCGATAGAAGGAGTTGGACGGCTCCGGTACCGCCCTCCCGAAGGCCTCTGGCGCGATCATCGTTTTGTCGCTCCTACGGCCATCGGTTGCGGCATCGGTAGAAGAAACCTCCAGGATCTGCGGGAAAGCCGCCGCATGTATTCATTGGCGAATTGGGCCTATTGATCGATCCCAATTTCAGAGCTTTGGACGCTAAAAGGGGCTGCGGCCTTACAAGGGCGTATCCTTCGGCGATTGCCAATCGCTGTAAGCAAAGCTGATTTAAAAACCCCCTTTCAGCCCCTGCGGCGCCCACGAATGGACGGTCGCGGCGGTTATCATGATGACCTGGCACCAGCTGCTGTTTCCGGGCGCCCCGCCCTGCTCGCAGGTTTTCTCTTTTTATCGATCCATCTAAGCAGGCGGATAATGGCGATTGCGGGCTTGTCCGTCGATACGGCGCGGCGACTGGCCTGGCAGATGCGAGGGCCCAACATCATTGGTCCAAGGCGTGAGTGGCAAAGTTGGGCGCCGCTTGGAACCGACACTTGGTCATGATGCGATTCGTGCCATTAGATTTCAAGGCCGAAGATCCTCCCCGGTCGGATCTGAATTAGCCTCGAGGTGCCTTGAATGAATCCGGTCCCAAGCATCCTCCCCTACGGTGGCCTATCCGTGGGATGGGCCTGCTTCATGACAGGTCGAACTACTGATGATCCCGGGCGTGCGGCATTTGCATCGCCGTATCCGGTTTGAAACCAGGTCGGGTATGGTATTCTCCCTTCGCCATTGATTTCTTTTCAGGTCGCTGGCAAGGGCATCCCAGAATGATTTGAGGCCGGCCGATGACGTGAAAATGGCTGCCGATCCCTTGGGGGCACCTTATGGCCGCAAGATCCCTATGGGTTGAATTGGTTGACGATCCTTGATCGTGCGCCCGCGATGGTTATCATTTTTTTTATTACGGGTAGCGTCAAACACGCCATCTCCATGAAATTTCACAAACGGCCCTTGGTTGGTTTATAGGCCATGCCCGAATGTGTGCCGATCCGCTCGGTTTTCCTTTTATCACATCAGGCGTGATCTTCATTAGGCCAATGGGCGTTTCGATTTCCGGTATGAAGGTGCGGGTATGAAAGATTTGATTCTATGGGTCCAAGAGGTCGAAAAGTTAGCCCAAACAGTCTATGAAGAGGCTGCACGGATCTACTCTGACGACCCCCCCCTAAAACGTTTCCTGGAACAGAACGCGAGGGAGGAAGCCTATCATGCCAGACTTATGGGGCAGGCCTACCACCATGTGGATTCAATGCAGGGTGCATCTCCTGTCATATCGTTTGATGAAAGCATATCTAAAAAGGTCTTCGAGACCTTTGCCGACATTAAAGCCGCGTTAGAAGCAAGGACCCTCGACAAAGATGATCTGATCGCCAAACTTGTCGAAGCGGAACTATCCGAATGGAACGACATTTTTCTTTATGTCGTCAGTTTTCTGAAGGAAGACAATGGCCGCTTCAAATATCACGCGGCGAGACTACAAGCGCATGTCAAAACAATAGAGGACTTCGTCGCAACCGTCCCCAATCACGAAGACATATTACGTAAGGTTAAAAGATTACCATCCGTATGGGTCGAAAACCTTCTGATTGTTGATGACAATGTCCCGGTTGCGGAGCTGCTCAAAGCGCTTTTGAGGCGCTCCGGCAAAATCGACGTGGCCCACAACGGTCAGGAAGCAATGCAACTGATCCAGGAAAATTATTATAAATTAATCATATCCGATGTTGATATGCCCGTAATGAACGGCCTTGTTCTGTTCCAGGAGGCCGCAGCCAAATATCCCCAGCTTAAAAATCGATTCCTTTTCATTACCGGTGATCTGTCTCCGGAAAGAGAAGAATTCTTTTCCCAGAATCGTGTGCCTTATTTGGCCAAGCCCTTTGCGGTCGAATCCCTGAGGAAAAAAGCGGCCCAAATTCTTCTCACCAACTAGCGCTGCTTGCAAAACTTCGCCCACCCCGCCTTGGCCCGATAGCCGAGGGCTATAGATCAGCTACCATCGCAGCGCGCCTTGATTTAAAATCGTAACACGAAATTGACCGGAAGATGATTGACGGATCCGCCACAAGAGTGGCCACGAAAGCGCATCGCAAGCGCTTTGCGATGATTCAGCATGCCGCACTGGGGCGCACCGGTTTGCATTGCTCGCAGGCCGGGTTTGGCTGCTACCGCATTGCCGACGGCGTCGACAGGCACCGCAAATCGCTGCAGCTGGCGTTAAAAAACGGTATTAACCTGATCGACACAAGCACCAATTATGCCGACGGGGCATCAGAACTGCTCGTGGGGAAGGTACTGGCGGAGATGATCCAATCCGGGCGTGTAAAGCGCGAGGAGATCATCGTGGTGACCAAAGTCGGTTACCTGCAAGGGCATAATTTTGCCCTCAGCCAGGCCCGCAAGGCCCAGGGAAACCCCTTTCCCGATCTGGTGACCTATGCCGACGGCCTGGAGCATTGTATTCATCCCGAATTTCTAAAGGATCAAATCACCCGCAGTCGGGAGCGTTTAGGCTTGGCGACGATCGATTTTCTGCTTCTGCACAACCCTGAATACTACCTGGGCTGGGCCTCCCGGCAAGCGATCGATCCGAGAATCGCCCGGGTGGCGTACGAGCGCCGAATACAGCAGGCGTTTCAATATCTGGCGCAGGAGGTCGACCGGGGAGGTATTCGCTATTACGGGATCAGCGCCAACAGCTTCCCGAACCCAGCGCACAGTAACGATTTCACATGTCTCCAGCGGGTGCTGGCGCTCGCCCTCAAGACCGGCCCGCCAAACCATTTCGCACTGATTCAATTTCCCATGAATCTCGCTGAATGCGGCGCAGCCTTTACGGCCAACCAACCCGATGGTACGATCCTGCTGGCCACCGCGCATCGCGCCGGTCGGGGCGTCATCATCAATCGACCCTTGAATGCCCTCACGACCAACGGCTTACTCCGACTGGCGGACGTAGCATCACCGCGCAACCGAGGGTATTTCTTCGGTCTTGGTGGGCATGCGCCGACCAGATTACGTTGACGATGTGCTAAAGGAACTCGAGCGCCCCATGCCCGCTCGAAAGCATGCAACAGGATGGGCCTTTGTGAGGGACACGTGGGCAAGCCTTCAACGGGCAGCAGATGGACATGCCAAGGAGGAGCTATGAACATCGGTTTTATCGGGCTGGGTATTATGGGCAGCCGTATGGCCGGCAACATTCTGGCGCACGAACACGCCCTCACCGTCTATAACCGTACGCCGGAAAAAGCCGAGGCCCTTGTCGCCGCAGGGGCCAAACGAGCGGCCACCCCGGCCGACCTGGCACAGGCCGTGGACGTGCTCATTACCATGCTGTCTACGCCCGAAGCGGTGCAGATGCTGGCAGCGAAGGACGGATTTCTGAAAGCCCTGCCGGATGGTGCTCTGTGGATTGACTGCTCGACCGTCCATCCTGACTTTGCACGCCGGATGGCGGCGGCGGCCGGCGCTTGTGGAGTGCGCTACCTGGACGCACCGGTGGCCGGAACCAAGGGGCCCGCATCAAGCGGGGAGTTGGTCTTTTTCGTGGGCGGCCGTGCGGAAGACCTGGAACAAGGCCGCCCCCTGCTGGAATGCATGGGCAAAAAGATTTTGCATCTGGGCGGCGCGGGGCAGGGTGCCGCCATGAAAATGCTTTTCAATCTCATGCTGGGCAATGCCATGGTGGCTTACAGCGAAGCCCTGGTGCTGGGGGCGGCAATGGGGTTGCCGCGTCAAACCGTGGCCGATGTCCTTCTCAAAGCCCCGGTGACGGCGCCATTTCTAAAGCTGAAGCAACCCCTTATCGACCAAGGGGATTTCGAGGCCCACTTCCCGCTGCGCTGGATGCGCAAAGATTTGCACCTGGCGGCGCTGACCGCCTACGAGAACGGTGTGGCCCTGCCATCGTTGAACGCGGTCAAGGAAATCTACGCTTTGGCCGAAAAGCGCGGACTGGGGAAAGAGGATTTCGCGGCGATTTATCGCTGGCTTGCTTCTTGATCGGCCCTATCGCTGGCCAGGAATTTGTGGAATAGGTCGACGCAATCGGGGCATAACTGGGTTCCGCGGGCCTCGTCGATGATGGCCAGGGATTTTTCCAGGGGCAGGCCCTTTCGATAGGGGCGGTCGCTGGTGAGGGCATGGAAGGTGTCGGCCACGGCCGTCATGCGCGCAAGCAGAGGAATACCGTCACCCACCAAACCCTGGGGATAGCCTCGACCATCCAAGCGCTCGTGGTGTGAAAGCACGATATCCCTGGTGTCCGCAAGGCTTTCGATGGACTGCAGAATCTTGGCCCCGATGAGCGGATGCTGCTTGATCTGGTCGAACTCGGCGTCACTCAGCTTACCGGGCTTGAGGAGCACCGCATCCCTGATCCCGATCTTTCCGATATTGTGAAGGCGTCCGCCGATGGTGGCGCGGTCGATTTCCTGCTGGCTGGCTCCGGTCAGGGCCACCATTCCCGAGACGATCCGCCCGACAGCCTCCGAATGCCCACGGGTGTAGGTATCCCGTGCCTCGAGGGCCATAATCAGGCTGGAGATGCTCTCCAGCATATGACGACGCTCGAAATCCAGACGCTCCTTTTCTTTGAGCAGCAGGCGCACCTGGTCCGAGAGAATCCTATCCGTCAGAATAACCAACTCGTCCACATTGAAGGGCTTGGTGATATAGGCCGCCGCCCCGCGTTGCAGCATGCGTTTCATGGTCCCCCGGTCGCTGTTGGCGCTCATCACCACAAAAGGGATTTCTGCAGTGGAGGCATCGCTGCGCACGGCCTGGCACAGTTCAAATCCATTCATGATCGGCATGTCGATATCGCGTTCCGCATTAAAGGAGCTGTGCAGGATAATCGGCAGGGTGTGTGTTTGGGAGGCGGATTTAAGCCGGCGGCATAGCTCAATACCGTCCAATCCGGGCATGTCCACATCGCTGATCACAAGATCGACGGACGTTCGTTGGGCCAGTTCAAACCCATGTCGACCGTCCGGTGCCTCTATGGTTTCGGCGCCCAGTGGCTCCAGGAGTTTAGCCAATCCCTTGCGGACCGGGGCACTGTCGTCGACCACAAGGATGCGCGGCGGATCGGGCGTCGCTTTTGCGTGTTCTATTGACATAAACGCTCGTGAGGGACCTGTTGGGTGAATCTCACCAGTCGCTGCTGGTGATAGTGGCCGTATTTGTCGATTATCGCCCTGATGTCAGATAAACTTGAGTGCGCGGGCGGGGAAAAACCAAGCGCCAAGGACGGCCAAAGGAACGGATTGGAATCCGATGCCTGACGATAGGGTGGAAAGATGGCCTGCGGCCGCTTTGACCTCAGCCTGCCAGGCCCTTTTGAAACCCGCCCCCAAGGGAGCAGGTGAGGACCTCATCGGCGCAGGATGCGAAATGGCGCCATTTCTTGGACGCCCCCTGAAGCGGTTGCCCCACCCCCCGATCCATGGATATCAATTTAGAGCAAACTATAGGCAAACGTTTCAAAAACCTGTTTGCTGAACTTTCCGGCCAGGACATCTTCTTTGATGGTGGTCAGGCCGCCCAGAGGCTTTGCAGCGGATCGATAGGGCCGGTCGTCATTGGTGAGCGCTTCGTAGCAATCGATCAGGCCCACAATTTCCGCCACCGGGGTGATCGTGGTAAGTCCCCGGGGGTATCCGGAACCGTCACGTTTCTCGTGATGTTGAAGGGCACAGAGCTTGATCTCGGCACAGGGAAAGCGGCATTTTTCCAGAATATGATAGCCGATGGTGGGGTGGGTCTTGATGCGGTCGAATTCCTCTGTGGTCAACTTCCGGGGGGCGGTCAAAATGTCGGCATTGATCCGGGTTTTGCCGATGTCATGAAGCAGGGCGCTGAGCCCCAGGATTTTCTTGTCCGCCAGGGAATAGTTGGCCTGCGCGGCATAGCCGATGGCCAGCGCCATCACATTGACCGAATGGAGTGCGGAAGTGTAGTCGTTCCGGGATAACCCTAAAATATTGTTTAATATATCAGCTTCGGTAGCGTAATCGCCGACCAGGATGTTGACCGTTTCGGAGAGGCCTTCGACGCTGCCGCTGCGGGGTTCCGAAAAGGTTTCTTCAACGATATTGACGAGGATCGTCTTGACGCTTTCCGGATCGCCCGCCTGGATATGACCTTCCAGCTGTTTATTGAATTCGCGCTGGACCTCGTGGATACTTCGTAATTTATCGGTGTGCTTGATATACAATTTACGCGGGTATTGGCCGCCCTCGAGGCGCATTTCACTCAGCGCCTTGCCGGGGGGTTTATATAACCCGAAGGTCCTGTCTTTGTTCAGATAATAGAGCGGAACGGACCGGTAATAGTTCAGATGGGATTCTCTTGCGGGGAAATATTCATTTTCCATACCGAAACCCTCTGATGCAATAACGTCAAGCCAATGGCCATTGGCGCCTTTGGTTTGCTTATCGGCGCCTTCAGGGGAAAACTAAAGCCTCTATCCGCAGCAGAAAGGTGCTAAGGAATCGGATGGCGGTGTCCGGCGCGATGCCCTTCAGACGCCTTCGATAAGATCGCGCGAATTGTTCCTGGCCGTGTTGACGCGTGGGGATACCGGGCGGTAGGTGAAATCCGTCCAGGTCCATTGCTTCAGGTGGCCGAGCAATATTTGCGGATCCTGCATGGATGGATCCAGCCACAGGGGGTAGGCTTCAGGGCTCAATACCACCGGCATGCGATGGTGCACCTCCTGGAGCGATGGGCAGGCGGCGGTGGTGATGATGGTGCAGGAAAGATAGGCGGGTTCGGTGCGACCGCGGTTTTCCCAGCGTTCCCACAGACCGGCAAAGGCAAAAGGCCGCTCCTTGGAAAGGGTGATAAAAAAGGGCCGTTTGCGTCCCTGCGGCCCGGCCCATTCATAGAAACCGTCTGCAAGAATCAGGCAGCGGCGTTTTCGAAAGGCATTTCGGAAACTGGGTTTTTCGGCTACGGTTTCGGCCCGGGCATTGATCAACCGATCGCCGATCGACCGATCCCGGGCCCAGAAAGGGACCAACCCCCAGTGGTGGCGATCCAGCCAGTTTTCACCGTTTCGGGTGTTGATGGCCAGAACTTCCTGGCGGGGGGCAACATTAAAGTTGGCCGTCACCGCGCAGGCGGTCTTATCAATGGGGAAAAATCGCCTGAGCTCTTCCAGATCGCGGTAGCCGACAAAACGTCCACACACAGGCAGATCCCTTCCTTGTTGAAGTCCAACGATAGGGCGATCTTTTCAAGGGTGCAACCCCTGTCACCCATGCCGCCGATTCTTGCGATTCTTTTGGCTCATCGGTTCCATCCAAATCATGGCGGCGTTCTCCGGATGGCTGATCTCCCCAAGCGAGACCGTTCTTGGCCACGTTCGCATACCTAAGGGGTTAAGACCGTGGCCTCAACTTTCCAGAGCCGGGTATGCATTAGGATGCCGGGCAAGGTTCCCCAAACACGTTACAGACCGGGGATTGACATAAGCCCTCGCGGTAATCATTATAGCGGCGTGGAAGTTGCTGACCCTGATGGGAAACAGAAATCCACCGTGGTGGCGCATTGCGTCGATCACGATTTACAGGCGAAGCATTCCCGCTTCGCCTTTCCATTTTTTAACCATGGCCAGCGCCGGCCTCACCACACGGGGCCGGTGGTTTCGACGCGTGGGGCAGCGCGCGATGTGGTGCAATCCCTCCAAACAAGATCTTTCGGCAGCAGACTTCCCCGATCTTGACAATAGGATCGGCGGTCTTAAAGCTCTGATATGGATAGGGCGGGCGCATGGCCAATTATCCCGTACCCCTGGAAAATCGGCGGAGCTGTTTCTGAGGCTCGATTTTATCATTCGAGT
>JASFFM010000160.1:0-8975 GCA_050124295.1 Desulfobacterales bacterium
GAATGGAAAAGGCGCGCCTCCGTGAGGGCGACAATCTTGGAAGGGGATAGAAGGGAATACGTATTGATGCGTGCCAGCACTTCGGGCACGTTTTCGTTCAATCCATCCACGGCGTCGTAGTTCACAAGCCGGGAAGCATCACCGAGAATAGCGGACAACAATTTCTGCAGTGCTTTTTTGTACAGCATTTCTTCGCCGTACAACAGGCATACCGGTGGCCAGGATGGCGTTGCCTGGGCCGCTTTCTTGCGGAGAAAGGACCCAAGCGCATGGTATTGAATATCGGTCATGGTTTATCGGTGCCCGTGTCGCTGCGCTATCGGAAACGCATCATGGCTTCTGGCGACCGCCGGATAGCGAAGAAAGACTTTTTCGATGCCCCATTTGATGGTGCAGGCGGCCGGCATTATTCCGGCATACGGCCCAAGACGACATGCAAGAGGAAAATGGCGATACCGACCGTAATGCCGCTATCAGCGACATTGAAGGCCGGCCAGTGCCAGGTGCCGATATAAAAATCCAGGAAATCCACGACCTGACCGAGGCGCACCCGGTCGATCAAATTTCCGATGGCGCCGCCGAATATCAAGGCAAATCCGGCGGCCAGCAATCGGTGGCTGGAAGGCGTATTGCGATAAAACCAGAAGATCAGGCAGACCGCCAGAGTGGACATCAGAAGAAAAACCAAGCCCCTCACCAGGGGGCTTTGCTGGGCCAGGAAACCGAACGCACCGCCCGGGTTCTGGACATGTACGATATTGAAAAAACCGGGCACCACCGGAATGGTGTGGTAGAGATCAAGCCGCGTTAGAATGATCCATTTGGTCACCTGATCCAAGACCACGACGGTGCCCGCAATCCACGCCAGTCGTTGGTACTTGCGCCTGGGAGCTTCGAGCCCTTCCGGGGGGCGGGGGCCCGCCGCTTCTCTATGGGGCTGCCTCACCGTCATGACGCAACCGCGGTCGGGCCGATCTGGGCCAGTTGATCGCGACAGCGCTGACATACGGTGGGATGCACCCGATCTTCCCCCACCGTGGGTTGGTGGATCCAACAGCGCTCGCATTTGGCACCGGCCGCCTTGGCCACCGCCACCTGCAGTCCTTCGATGTCCTCGCTGATATAGGCCTCCGTCAACGTTGCCCCCGCATCGGCCAGCACGGCCTGGGAGACGATGAAGATCGATGCCAGCTGATGGTGGTATTCCTGCATGACATCATGCGCATCACCCCGGGCCGATAGTGTCAGGGCCGCATCCAGCGGATGACCGATCAGCTTGTTGACCCGGGCCGATTCCAGCGCCTTGGTGACCTCTCCCCGGATGGCGAGCAACTGGCCCCATTTCCCGGCCAGGGTGTCGTCCGTCCACTCCTGTCGGACCTCGGGCAGGGCCGCACAGTGAACACTGGCCACCTTGTCCTGCCAGTCGGGCATATGCTGCCAGATTTCATCGGCCGTAAAGGCCATGATCGGTGCCATCATGCGGGCCATGGCGCTGGTCAGAATGCACATCACCGTCTGGGCCGAGCGGCGGCCCGGTGCGGCTGCTGGGGAGGTGTACAGCCGGTCCTTGAGGACATCGAGATAGAACGCCGAAAGGTCCAGCACGCAAAAGTTGTGCAGGGCGTGGTAGATGGCGTGGAATTCGTAGTTTTCATAGGCTTGGCGTGCCCGCTGAATCAACTGCTGGAGGCGATGTAAGATGTAGCGATCGATGTCGTGAAGTTCGGCGTAGGGCAGTGCATCCGCATCCGGGTTGAAATCTGCCAGGTTGCCCAGCATAAAGCGGCTGGTATTGCGAATCCGGCGATAGGCGTCGCTGAGTTGCTTTAGGATGGCATCCGAAATCCGGATATCATCCCGATAGTCGGCCGCCGAAACCCACAGCCGCAGAATCTCCGCACCGAATTTGTCGATGACGGCCTTGGGAGCGATCACATTGCCAAGGGATTTGGACATCTTGCGCCCATCGGCATCGACAACGAAGCCGTGGGTCAAAACGGATCGATAAGGCGCGGCACCGCGTAAACCCACTGCCGTCAAAAGCGAGCTGTGAAACCATCCCCGATGCTGGTCGCTGCCTTCCAGATAGAGATCGGCCGGCCAGCGCAAATTGTCCCGTTTGGCAAGCACCGCGGCATGGCTGACGCCGGAATCGAACCAGACATCTAAGATATCGGTCTCTTTGATAAAGCTTTGCCCGCCGCATTGGCGACAAGCAGCATCTTCGGAAATGAGTTGGTCGGCTGCTTCGGAAAACCAGGCATCGGCGCCACGGGCCGCGAACAATGCTTCGACCCGTTCGATCATGGCCGCATCGATGTAGAGTTTGCCGCAATCCTCGCAGTAGAAAATAGCGATCGGCACGCCCCAGGCCCGTTGACGCGATACACACCAATCCGGACGGTTTTCGATCATGCCGTAAATGCGCTCGCGACCCCAGTGCGGCACCCATTGCACGCGATCGATCTCCTGCAGGGATTTTTGGCGCAATCCAGTCTTGTCCATGGAAATAAACCACTGGGCGGTGGCTCTGAAAATAACCGGTTGCTTGCATCGCCAGCAGTGGGGGTAGCTATGGGCCAGGTTTTCCTGCGCCAGCAGGGCGCCGTTTTCCTGCAAGCGGTCGATGATGGCCTGGTTGGCCTCGAAAACGGACTTTCCGTTGAACAGGGCCACCTCTTCGGTAAACACCCCCCGATCATCCACCGGCGAATAGGGTTCGATGCCGTAAGCCAACCCCACATCATAATCCTCGCGGCCATGACCGGGGGCGGTGTGCACACAGCCCGTGCCGGCCTCGAGGGTGACGTGCTCTCCCAGCACGATCATCGACGCGCGGTCGTAAAAGGGGTGCCGGCAGCGCTTCTTTTCCAAGGTCGGCGCCGCCAGTTCGCTCAGAATACGGTAGTCGGCCAGGCCAAAGCGGTCCATACAGCTCGCCACCAGATCTTTGGCCAGCAGGTAAATGTGGCCATCGGCACTCTCGACGGCGGCGTAAACGAAGTCCGGATGCAGGGCAATGGCCAGATTGGCCGGTAACGTCCAGGGGGTGGTGGTCCAGATCACACAGTCGACCTGGCGGCCCGCCAAACTGGGAGCGAGATCGCCCAGATCGTCGATAAAGGGAAATTTAACGTAAATGGACGGCGAGGCCTCGTCGTGGTATTCGATTTCCGCTTCGGCCAACGCCGTTTGACAACTGCAGCACCAGTGAATCGGCTTTTTGCTCCGGAACAGGCTCCCGTCCAGCGCAAAGCGACAGCATTCGGCGGCAATCGTGGCTTCATAGGCATAGCTCATGGTGAGGTAGGGATTGTCCCATTCCCCCATCCCCCCCAGGCGCTTGAACTCTGTCCGTTGGATGTCGATATATTTCTCAGCGTATTGGCGACAGCGCTGTCGAATCTGGGTCAGGCTGAGATCCTTCTTTTTAGCGCCCAGCTCTTTGTCGACATTGTGTTCGATGGGCAGACCGTGGCAGTCCCAGCCGGGCACATAGATCGCATCGAATCCCATCATCTGTCGCGAGCGCACAATGATATCTTTCAAAATCTTGTTCAATGCGGTACCAATATGAATATGCCCGTTGGCATAGGGCGGACCGTCGTGCAGAATAAACCGGGGGCGTCCCCAAGAGTGTTTCCGGATTTCTTCATATAGTCGATTCTGCTCCCATTCTTCCAGAAGCCGCGGCTCGCGCTGGGCGAGATTGGCCTTCATGGGAAATTTGGTTTGCGGCAGGTTCAAGGTCTTCTTGTATTCCATGAATTCCTCCGGGAAATCGAAAAGAGTGTTAAACGCTGACAGATACCGGCTATTGGTATCTGTGTCAAGATGAGTTGGGCCATCAACCGTGTTTCTTCCCACCACATCCCGTGAAGTCCGCAAGCGCGGCTGGCGCCGCCTGGACGTGATTCTCATTACGGGCGACAGCTATATCGACAGCCCCCATATCGGCAGCGCCGTGATTGGCCGGGTCCTGCAGAGGGCCGGTTATCGGATCGGCATTATTGCCCAGCCCGATACGCGCTCGGACAGCGACATTCTGCGACTCGGCCGACCGCGCCTATTCTGGGGGATTACCGCCGGCAGTGTGGACTCCATGGTCGCCAATTACACGGCCCTGGGCAAGAAGCGCCAAAGCGATGATTATACCCCCGGCGGTAAGAATGACCGCCGACCCGACCGGGCTCTGATCGTCTATGCCAACCTGATCCGGCGCTACGACCGACCGACCGCCCCCATCGTTTTGGGCGGACTGGAGGCCAGTCTACGCCGCATTTCCCATTATGATTATTGGTCCAACCGTGTCCGGCGTTCGATTCTTTTCGACGCCCGGGCCGATGTGCTGGTCTACGGCATGGGCGAACAGACGGTGCTGGCCCTGGCCCATGCGATGGATCGACAAATCGATTACCGCCACCTGCCCGGTATTTGCTACATCGCCCACCAACCGAAGAAGGGCTATCAGGTGCTCCCCTCGCACGAGGCGGTCCGCACCGATCAACAGGCTTTCATTGACATGTTTGACCTGTTTTACGGCAACAACGACCCCCTAACGGCAACCGGTTTATGCCAGCAGCAGGACACCCGCTGGCTGATACAAAATCCGCCCGCACCGCCACCGGCGACCGATGAACTGGATGCCGTCTACGAACTACCTTACGCCAACGCCCAACACCCATTTTACGCCCTCCAGGGAGACGTTCGGGCCCTGGAGACCATTCGCTTCGCCCTGGCCACCCATCGCGGATGTTATGGCGAGTGTCATTTCTGTGCCATCTCCGTCCACCAGGGGCGCACCGTCTATGGACGCAGTGCGGCCTCCCTCATCCGGGAAGCCCGACGGATGACCACACACCCGCGGTTCAAAGGTATTATCCACGATTTGGGGGGACCGACCGCCAATATGTACGGGTACGAATGCCCCCGCAAACGGGAGCAAGGCGCATGCCCTCAAAAACGCTGCCTGATTCCCCGGGTATGTCCCCATTTACCCGTAAACCACGCGCCGCTGCGCCGGTTGATGGAGGAGATCGGACGTATCCCAGGGGTCCGCAAGCTTTTTATCGCCTCCGGTCTGCGCCCCGATTTGATTTTGGCTGACAAAACCGCAGGCCACCGCTATCTAAAGACCCTCGTCCGCCATCATGTCTCCGGACAACTGAAAATCGCTCCTGAACACAGTGAACCCCATATATTGTCTCTAATGGGCAAGCCCCCCGTGGAGGCCAGCGCGCTTTTTCGGGAACGCTTTTACCAGATCTCGCGCCAGGCCGGCCTCGATCAGTATCTCAGCTACTATCTGATGGCCGCCTATCCCGGCTGCGCCATGGCCGACATGCGACGTTTACGCCAGTACACGCGCACCCAACTGCAGGCCGCCCCGGAACAGGTCCAGATTTTCACCCCGACCCCTTCAACCTACGGGGCCTTGATGTACTACACCGAACAAGACCCGATGACCGGAAAACCCCTGTTCGTGGAAAAAGACCGCCGCCGGAAACAGCGCCAAAAAGAAGAAATACTTCCCAGGCGATCGCGCAGCAGATCGCATCGGCCGCTAAAGCGGCGCACGCAAAAGAAGCGCTGAATATCTCCCCCCGGCCGGTCACTTTACATTCTTCGGCATTGCTGTTATACAGCGCAACCAATCGCAGATCGGCAAATTGAACCGACATCGGGCACCGTATCGCCCAGGCGCCTTGCACAAATGATCGCCAGCCTTTCTCGCCCGAGCCTTACGGCATGCAATTTCATCACAACCGCGAGCAACACGCCACCCATGACGTATTGGGAAAATATCAGCGCAGGCATCCGGCGCTTTCCATGGCTGGACAGTGTGAAATTCTTGCTCCTCTCCGGCCTGCTGGTCTTGGTTTTGTTCCGGGGGTCCGAAAAACTGGGGTACTATTGGCAGTGGTACCGCCTGCCCCGCTATCTTTTCACCGTAGAGGATGGTCAGTGGATCGCCGGGCCGCTGTTGCAGGGACTTTATGTAACGCTTCAGATTACCGCCATCAGCCTGATTTTGGCCACCCTGCTTGGTCTGGCCACCGCTTTTCTGCGGCTGTCGAGGTCTTTGCTGGGAAATTTGGTGGCCCGTGGCTATCTGGAAAGCATCCGCAACACCCCCCTTCTGGTCCAGCTTTTTTTTATCTATTTTGTCGTTGCACCGGTTTTCGATTTGAGCCGGTTTACTTCGGCCGTCATGGCGCTAAGCCTGTTTGAGGGGGCTTACGCCTCGGAAATATTTCGGGCCGGCATCGTTTCCATCCACCGTGGCCAGTGGGAAGCCTCCTACAGCCTGGGACTCAGCCTGCCCCAGACCTATCGCCATATTATTCTGCCCCAGGCCACGCGCCGAATCCTGCCACCGCTGGCCAGCCAGGCGATATCACTGATCAAGGATTCGGCCCTGGTCAGTACCATCGCGATTTACGATTTGTCCATGCAAGCCCAATCCATAATTGCGGAAACTTACCTCGTGTTTGAAGTTTGGTTCCTGGTTGCCGCCATCTATCTGGTGTTAACCGTTTCACTCTCACTGTTGATCAATCTTATGGAGCGACGCCTCCGAATGGCGGGTTGACCCTGACTCGCCAGGCGACCGGGAACGCGGACATGGAACCTAAGCAGACAAAGGAGCAACCGATGAGAAAAACGATGATCCTTACATTACTGCCCGCGCTTGCCGCCCTTCTCCTGTTGGCTGGAACCCTCGCGGCTGGCCCCACGCAACAGCAATTGATCCAGGAAAGCACCTTGGAACAGGTCATGAAGAAAGGCGTCCTGCGGGTGGGCATGGATACCTTCGTGCCTTGGGCCATGCCGGATAAAACCGGCCGCCTGGTTGGATTTGAGATCGATGTTGCCACACGCCTGGCTGAGGATATGGGGGTCAAAGTAGAATTTGTGCCCACCAAGTGGTCCGGCATTATCCCGGCCCTGCTGACCGGCAAGTTCGATGTCATCATCGGCGGCATGGGCATCATTCCGAGCCGGAACTTAAAGGTCAACTTCACCCAGCCTTACGATTATTCAGGCATGTCTCTCGTGGCCAACAAAAAACTGGCCGCAGGCTTTTCCACGCTGGAGGATTTCAACCGACCCGATGTGGTCTTGGCCGTCAAACTGGGTTCCACCTCCGTGATGGCCGCCAAAAAATTTATGCCCAAGGCAACCCTGCGACAATTCGATGGCGAGGCACAGATCTTTCAGGAAGTCATCAATGGCAAGGCCCATGCCGCCGTGGCCTCAGCGCCGACACCGGCATTTCGGGCGATCGAAAACCCAGAGACCCTCTTCCTGCCCATCCAAGATACCTTTACCAAAGAACCCATCGGGTTTGCCGTGCGCAAGGGTGATCCCGATACCCTGAACTATTTCAACAATTGGATCCAATACGTCACGGCCGAAGGATGGCTGGCGGAGCGCAAGCACTACTGGTTTATGACCCAGGACTGGAAGGAAGACGTCCAATAGTCGCCAAATGATGGGCCGATGCCGCCCCATCGGCCTGAATAAATTCCCTGCGCCCGGAAATTCCGGTCCCATCATCGGGCGGGGGCGCAACGACCAAGCAGACGCTTACTGGTGATCCTTTTCAACCGCCGCATATCGCTTATTGATATCATCCTCGGCCTGCTGCTTTTTACGGTGGCGGTTTATGTTTACCACCGGGTTTCCTCCGGCCTGCAGTATGAATGGCGCTGGGAGTTGATTCCTCAGTACCTGCTCCGGTATGACCTCGCTGAGGATCGTTGGGTTTTGAACGCCCTGTCCCGGGGGTTTTTAAACACGATCCGGCTCAGTATCTGGGGAACCCTCTTGGCCATCGTGATCGGTGTTACGATGGGGCTGGCACGCATTAGCCTGCGACCCTTTCGCCGGATGCTGGGGGCGACCTATGTCGAACTGGTGCGCAATACCCCGCCGCTGGTGCTCATCTTCATTTTTTATTTTTTTGTCAGCGATCAATTGATGCCGCTCCTGGAAATTCAATCCCTGGCGGAAGGGGCTCCACCAGCTGTGCGTGGGTTTTTATCCGTCGTGCTGGCCCCGCCTTCGTCACTGCCCGCCTTTCTTTCCGCCCTGATTACCCTGTCGCTGTTCGAGGGGGCCTACATCACGGAAATTGTTCGCGCCGGCATCCAGTCCGTTGAAACCGGCCAGTGGGAGGCTTCGGCAGCGCTCGGCCTTTCGCGACGGCAACAGCTCTTCCACGTGGTCGGACCGCAGGCCCTGAGACGGGTCCTGCCCCCGCTTTCGGGGCAATTTATTTCGACCATCAAAGATTCCGCCATCGTTTCGGTTATCTCCATTCCGGAACTCACCTTCCGGGGGATGGAGCTCATGGCGGCCACCTATCTCACCTTCGAGATCTGGATAACGATCACGCTGCTCTATTTTTTGTTGACCTTCTCCTGTTCATTGGCGGTCGAGCGGCTCGAAATGTTTCTAAACCGCGACCGCGGGGTCTGAAACGCGCCTTTGATATCCTTTCCCAACACCGTCTTATGCAATCTGCCGATTTGAAAAAAAAGTAAAAATATGATTAACTTACCGCAAACGATACCTCTCCCGCGCGGCCAGAAGTGTTTGCGGGACCTTTGATTGCCCTCCGAAGGCGGCCCCGACGGTCGTAAACACCGGGCCTGCTCAATCGATGCGGGCATTTGGCATAAGCGTGTTACCCGGTCAAGGGGAGGGCTACGGGAGGTTTGCCAGCCATTTGGATAGCCTATTCGAAGACCTTTCCTTGCGTTCGAGCGCCAGGGGTAGGAAAATGCGAAAACGGTGCATGTTCAATGTTGGCTATGCATGGCGATTACGCAGGTGATGCCCTCTTGCACAGAATCAGACGCCCAATGGTGTTGTGCGGCCAACATCGCTAGCGCGCCCCAGATGTTGTTTGGGAATGAATTCTAAGTATTCTGGATAGGGATATGGGAATGGACCCCACCAAACTG
>JASFFM010000161.1:0-8952 GCA_050124295.1 Desulfobacterales bacterium
CGCCAGGTCGGATTCGGACAATCCGCTTTTGCGACCGGATACGATCAAAGCGCCTTCGGTGGGATCCCCCTCAACCGCCCATCGACCGTCCTTGGATACCAGCCGGCTGTCGTTGCAGACCATACCGGCCACCAGGCACTGGTCCAGCGGTGGGAATTTCCCCTGATCGGCAACCTGGTCCGCCTCCTGCAAATCGCCCTGAGGATCGTAGCCGCTACCGCTGACCGTAAACCGCCTGGCACCGGCCCTGATTTCTTGAACCGTCATCTGATTCTCGGTGAGTGTTCCGGTCTTGTCCGAGCAAATGATGGTGGTACTTCCCAAGGTTTCCACCGCCGGCAGCTTGCGGATAATCGCGCGACGTCTGGCCATGCGGCGAACGCCGATGGCCAGCGTAATTGTGACGGCGGCCGGCAGCCCCTCGGGTATGGTGCCCACCGCCAGGGCGACGGCGGCCATGAACATATCCAGAATGGGGTTGTCCTGGATCACGCCGATGAGAAACGTCACGGCCGCCAGGGCGATGATCACGTAGAGCAGCATGTGGCTGAATTTGGCAATGCGCCGGGTCAACGGGGTTTGCAGCTCGACCACCTCGGAAATCAGATGCGCGATGCGGCCGGTCTCGGTTTTGTTGCCCGTGGCGACGACGACCCCTTCCCCCTGTCCGTAGGTGACCAGCGCGCCCGCATAGGCCATGTTCATGCGCTCTGCCAGGATGGTCTTCTCCGACAGGTTTCCGACCGACTTTTGGACCGGAACCGATTCACCGGTGAGCCCGGATTCGTCGATCTGCATGTCGCGGACTTTGATCAGTCGCATGTCGGCGGGCACCTTGTCGCCGGACTGGAGCCGTACGATATCGCCCGGCACGATTTCCTGGGAGGGCACGCGTATGACCTCCCCGTCCCGCAGCACCGTAGCTTCGGTCGAGACAATTTTCCGCAGGGACTCAATCGCCGCCTCTGCCTTGGACTCCTGGAGAAATCCGACCACGGCGTTGACCAGGATCACGGCCATGATCACGCCGGAGTCGACCCACTCCTGGAGCAGGGCGGTAATCAGGCCCGCGGCGAGCAGAATATAGACCAGCGGCTGGTGAAACTGCGCCAGAAACTGCAGAATCGGGTGCCGTCGCCGGCCCGCCGACACCTCATTGGGGCCGAAATGTTTCAGGCGATGTTTAACGTCGAAAGCCGTAAGCCCAACCTGGGCGTCGCTGTCCAGCAATTCGACGACTTGCTCGGCGGAAAGACGATGCCAATGTCTACCGATCAGTGTTTCCATATGTTTCTCCTCCGATGATTAGCACGTGTCTGAACCCTAACCCCCGGGCCCGCACCTTGATAAAATATGCACTACGTCCGGCTCAGGACGAAAAGCAGCGCGCAGACAATACCCGCAAAAATCAGGCTCGCTGTATTCCAGCGACCAAAACCCGCCTCCCAGATCTCGATGCGTTCCAGCGCATGATCGGCACGCCCTTCGGTTTTCTTGTCAGAATGCGCCCGGATACCCCATGCCGCCTTGTTCATGAGCGTCGATGCCAGGCGGTTTACCGCTCCCGACAACCATTCCACCGGCACCAGAAGATCCCCGGCCGGCGGGCGCCAGGGAATGCCGCGCCCTGCGCGCCGGCTCATCCACCACACCAGGGCGGTCAAACCAGCCCCTGCAGCCACGGGCCAGAGCGACAACCAGATGCTGGCAGGCTTCAACATTGCCAAAGCGTAAGGCCCACTGAAGGGAAGCATAAAGAGAACGGTCGCGGACAATATGACCAAGAGGATCCAGGAGAACATTTCAATCTGCGAAACACGATGATGGGCACTAAAACGGCGTACCGTGAAAAAGAAGCGACCCATCAGGATTGTGGTGCCGATGGCCGACAAAGGCAACAGGATCGCCAAGGTCTTTTCCCAGCCAGCGGGCAATTGAACCGCGGCTGCCTTGAGAGCGGTCTTGGCCAAGGCCCCCGTGGTCAATGGTGCTCCCGCCAGCGCCAGGGCGGCTAGACCAAGGAGAGCCGTCACCCATACCCTCATCCGTGACTGTTTTTCGATGCCGCCCAGGACACCGACACCCAAAAACAAAGCACCTTTGGCCAGGGCGTGATGGAAGGCGTAGCACAGGACGGCGGCGGCCGCCCCGGAGGCCCCTGCTCCCAGGGTAAGCCCGATGCCAAAGGCAACCGTGATCAGCCCCATCTGGCTGATGCTGGAGTAGGCCAGCACGGTCTTGGGGTGCTTTTGACCCAGACCGATGGCAACACCGTAGAAAGCAGCCACGATGCCGCCCGCTATGAATACGGTGCCCCAGGCCGGGTCTCCGCCACCTGCGGAGGGTAAAAACCGAATCCACCCCAGCAAGCCGGCTTTGATCATCGATCCGCTGAGCACGGCACTGGCCGGTGTTGGTGCGACGGTATGGGCCAGGGGCAGCCAGACGTGCAGCACGACCGCACCGGCCTTGATACCGAAACCCAAGGCCAGCAGGAGGGCGACATTCGGTGCCGCCAGCACACCGCTCAGCGCTTGGAGGTTGATATCGCCCCCCTTGCCGACATGCAGAAACAGCGCGGAAAACAGGAAGATTTCTCCGATGACAACCAGCGCCATGTAGACGCGGCCGGACCGGACCGCCTCGGGGTCCTGGGTATGAACCACCAGGCTGTAGGAGGCAAAGCTCATCAGGGCAAACGCCACCATATAGGACAGCATATCCATGGCCAGAATCAACCCGAAGTTGCCGCCCATGGCCAACAGAAACCCGAAGCAAAACCGAAAGCGCTTTTCATCCCGGGCCATGTAGCCTGTGGTGAAGAGAGCGGCAAGGAGCCAGAGAATCGCGGTGAACAGCAGAAAGGACTGGCCGGTGGCGTCCATGCCGAACCGGCTTTGCAGCAGCAGCCAGGAGGATGCCACCGTTGTCCCGACCGGGACCGTGAGCGCGCATACCAGCGCCGGCAGTGCCGCCAGGACGGCCATCCACGGTGCATGCCGACGGCATGATCGCATGGCGCCCAGCAGGGCCAGCGCCACCGGTGCGACCAGGGCCGCAATCAAAACGGTCTCGGCTTGCCAGCCTATGGCGGATTGCATCGGGTTCACGGCCGGTATTCTCCTTCCGCGATCCGTGTGGCCCACTCCAGAGGACTGAAAGGTGCATCCGCCAGCAGCCCGGCCAGCAATGCCAGCAATGCCGTCAGCACCGGCGGCGTCAACAGCATCCAGTGCACTTCCAGACCGCGCGGGGCGGGCTTTTGGGCCCAGGCGCCGTCGGGTTCACGGAACCAGGCCCGGTGCAGGATTGGTAAAAAATACATGGCGTTCAGCAGACTGCTGGCAACCAGCACCACAATGACCCAATCGGCCCCGGCCGCCACACTGCCGGTACCCAAATACCATTTGCTCACGAAACCGGCGATCGGCGGCACACCGATCATGCCCAAAGCGCCCACCGTAAAGGCGGCCATGGTCCACGGCATGCGTCGGCCCACGCCGTTCATTTCACTGACCTTATGCACACCGATGGTTTCCGCCAGATTGCCCGCACAGAAAAAAAGCGTAATTTTCATCAAACCCTGGTGCACCAGGTGGACGATGCCCCCGATGGTGGCGATCGGTCCAAGGATCCCCGCACCGAGAGCGATGTAAGACACCTGGCTTACGGTTGAAAAGGCCAGACGCTTCTTGAGGCCATCCTGGCTGAGCGCTCGCACCGATCCATAGATGATCGTCACCGCGGCGACGGCCGCCAGCGGTGTGAGCAATCCTAGTTGGGATGCGAACTCGATACCGAACACGTCGTACACCACCCGCACGATGCCGAAAGCGCCGGCCTTGACAACGGCCACGGCATGGAGCAGTGCGCTGACCGGTGCCGGGGCCACCATGGCGTTGGGAAGCCAGCCGTGCAGTGGTACGATAGCGGCTTTCACGCCCAGACCGGCGATCAGGAGAAAAAAGATGGCCTTGAATGCGCCGTGATAGGCCACCGGCCAGGCGTCGAGAATCCCGCCCTGCACGAAGGTCAGTGGACCGGCGATGGACCGCAGCCAGGCGACACCGATCAGAAGAAACGCCCCCCCGGTGAGGGTATAGGCCAGGTATATTTTTCCGGCGCGCATGCTGTTCGGTGTGCCCCGGTGGACGACCAGGGGGTAGGTGGACAGGGTCAGCAGCTCGTAGAAGATTAAAAACGTGATCAGGTTACCGGACAGGGCGATGCCGATGGTGGCACTGACGCAGAAGCTGAAGAAACCGAAAAAGCGGCTTCGCGGCTGAGGAGAGTCTTCCAGATAGGCGATGGCGTAAACGGTTGTCACAAACCACAGAATCCCGGACAGGGCGGTGATCAGCACCGACATGGTGTCCGCGTGCAGGACCAGATCCATTCCCGGCAGCAGGGTGAGCGTGAAAAGGTAATCGCGCCCTTTGAGCAGGCCGGCGATCATGACCCCGATCAGGATCAATTTGAGGGTGACGCCGAGCATGTTCAAGGTGGTCCGCAACCTCTGGTGGTGATCCGAAAGAAAAAAAATCATCACCCCCGGAACCACGGAACTCATCAAAATCCAGAAGGGCATCCAGCTGACCACGTCCATGATCACCCTCCCATCCAAAGCGGCCCCGCAAAAGGGGCGCCGATTCGAATCAGTTTGATGGGAACCGCGGCGGTGAGTCCCAGTAGAATGGAAAGGAAGGCCAACCCTAGCGCACTCCACTCCATAAGACCGGGCACCGGTGTTTTGGCTGGTGGTTCCGGAACATAGGCAAAGAGCGTCGAAAAGAAACGAAAGATGTAGCCTGCCGCCAGCAATCCGCCCCCCACGATGACGAGGGCCCACCACCATTGACCGCTGGCCAGGGAGGCCTGGATCAGCATCCACTTGGCCATGAATCCGCCACTGGGGGGCAGACCGATCAAACTGACCGCGGCGGTGGCAAAGGCGAAGGTTGCCAAGGGAAGGCTTGTGGCCGTGCCGCGCAACTGCTCGAGGCCGTCGCCGCCAAAGGCCCGCAGCGCCGCCCCGGCGGAGAAAAAGACCGACGCTTTGGCACAGGCATGGGCCAGCATGAAGTAAAGCGCACCGCCCCAGGCGGCCATGGCCCCGCTTTCTCGCACGGTGAGCGGGAAGACCAGCATCAGGTATCCCAGCTGGGCCACCGTGGAATAGGCGATGAGCATTTTGAACCGTTGGGCCCGCAGGGCGTTAAACGATCCCCACACAATCGCCGCGGCGCCCACAACCCCCAGGGCCTGGGCCACGCCGGCGGGCGGTGCGGCCGCCAGACCACCGAACCAGAGTCGCAGCAAAAGGTAAAACCCCGCTTTGACAACGACCGCCGAGAGCACCGCCGACACCGGTGCCGGTGCGTTCGCATGGGCCGGCGGCAACCAGAAATGAAGGGGGAAAACAGCCATTTTCATCAACAAACCGGCGCTCATGAGGGCCAGAGCGGATCCAATGGCGGGGCTATTGCCAACGACCGAGGCCAAGGTCGGCAGATGAAGCGTTCCCAGATAGAGGTAGACGATGCCGACACCCAGCAAATAGCAAAGAGACCCCAGGAGGCTCACCATGAGGTAGCGCATGGCGGCCGTCAGGGCTTTGTCGCCGGCCACAGCCACCAGTGGAACGGCAGCGAGACCGACCACTTCGAGGGTAACGTACAGGTTGAAGAGGTCCGCGGAGAGAAACAGCGCGTTGAGTCCGCCCCATAGGAGCATCCATAACGGCCAGAAGCGCTGGCCCTGTTTTTTCGCTGCCTGGGATTGCGGTGCGAAATAGGCGAAGGCATACACGCTCCCCACCCCGCAGACGATGGCGGACAGGATCAGCATCAGCACGGATAGTCCGTCCGCAGCCAGCTCGATTCCCAGGGGCGCCCCCCAGCCTCCGATATTGTGAGACAGGACACCCGCGTGCCACACGCTATGTGCCAGACCCGCCACCGCTATCGCCATCACCGGGGCAACGGCCACACCGATCCAGCGGGCGGCACCCGGAACCACATACGCTAGGATCGCCGACGCGAGGGGCAAAGCGATCAAAAGCATCATCCATCCGGACGGGTCAGTCAGGATCATGCTCGGTCTCCGCGGTACGGGTTGAGGCCTCGGTTTCGGCGCGCAATTGGTGAATACGACCGGCGAGGGCGAGACCCAGGGCGGTTGCACTGACGGCCACCACAATGCCGGTCAGGACCATGGCGTGGGGCACCGGGTCGGGGTTTTCCAATCCATTGCGGGCCGCCGCAGCGACCAGGAAAAGAAAAATACCCGTTCCCATCACGTTGAGAGCGAGTATTTTGCGGACGGGATGTTGGCCGAGAACGAGACCCAAGAGCCCCATGGCGAATAGCAACACACCCATTGCCGCATATCCCGTGGCAAGATCGATCATTCAGCCCCCCCTGCGATCCGCGGGCAGCGGTCGGCTTTCCAGGGAAGACGGCGGATATCCGGAACTGCCCAGGAATAGAACCGTTAATGACAATGCAATCGAAATCGTTGCCACGACTTCGATCACCAATATAGCCAGCCCGGCGGAGAGGGGCGCAAACTTGAGAAAGGCGCCATTTTGAAACCAGGAAATCATACCCAGTGACAGAAAAACGGCCAGACCGGCGGAAACCATGATCCGCAAACCCAGGCCTGGTAAACCATGCAAAAATCGGTTCGCACCCGTCATGCAACCTAAAATACCGCCTGCCGCCAACAACGCCGCCGCCTGAAAGGCACCTCCCGGTTCATCCTTTCCGACCCACACCATATAGGCGGAGAGCAGAATCAGAAACGGCAAACTCAGTCGGTAAAACCCGGTCAGTACGCTTTCAGGATTCGATTGCCGGCCGGTTTGACGATGGCTGCCCACAGCTTTCAGCCCCAACAGGGCCAGCAGCACCACGCCGATCTCCAGCAGCGTGTCATAAGCCCTGAAGTTGAGCAGGACGGCGGTGACGGGGTTTGCGACCCCGCTGTCGGGTAGGTTCCGCATCACAAGCGCGGGAATCCTGCCGTCAGGGGCGGGCAGCGGAAACACTTTCAAGAGCACCAAAGCCGTTGCCATGGCGATGACCGCCGCCGCGGCCATGCTTGGCCATCGGATAACTTGGCGATTGGCACCTTTCGCGACCCTGAGACGGATGAATGCCGCGCCCGGACCACGGGCTGCAGGATCGCTGCCTTCTTTTGCTGCGTCCTTGGCCATGCGGCCCAGAGCCGCCAGGAAAAGCGCTCCGGTGATGCCCGAGCCGATCATTGCCTCGGCAAGCGCGATATCCACAGCCCCCAAACGGAGCCACACTAAAGCCACGATGAGACCAAACCCGATAAATGCCATCACAGCCCTGAAGAGCTGCGGCAGCAGCAAGCCCGCACCGGCCAGCAGCACCATTAAAAATCCCAGCAGCAGATCGATTATTCCCGCTCCGGCGGCTTCCATAGCGGAATGTCCTTTCGAATGGCGGCCCGGGCGATCAAGTAGGCGTTGGTTGCACTGGCTGCCATGACAAAAATCCAGACAAGCAGAAGTTTGAGCGCCCAATCCCAGGACTCCGCCTGAATCAGCAGCGCCAATACAACGAATCCCAGACCAATGTTGTCGGCTTTGGTCAGGGCATGCAAGCGGCTGTAGACATCCGGAAAGCGCATAAGCCCCACGGTTCCGCCCACAAAGAAGAAGACGGCCAACAGCAGTAAAAGCGTACTGATCCAATCAGCTATCAATTTTCCTCCCCTCCGACGAGCGGTTCGCTGCGGACCAGTAATAGCGGGTAAAAGCCGCCGTCGTGACGACGGCCAGTGGGGCAAGGGCAAGGGCCACGTCGACCATCGCGGCGTTTTGCAGGGCAGCGCTCAGCAGCAGGCAGACAGCCACACCCGTGGTCCCGAAAAGCTGGGTAACCATCAGGCGATCGGCTGCCGTCGGCCCTCTGAAAAACCGCCACAGACCCACGGCAACCGTCGCCAGCAATACCGCCGCAACGCTCCAATACACAACCGTCATCGGATATCTCCCCCCATGGATGGAAGTAGCTGATCGTCCGCTTCAAGCATGGCGGCCACACGCTTCTCGAGCGCTCTTAGTTCCGCATGGATGGGCATATTGCGATCCAGCACATGAACGCTTAGGTTTGCTTCGGCCAGATCGGCGCTGAGCGTCCCCGGCAGCAGGCTGACCGCGTCCGCCATAAAAATGCGTGCAGCCTCTGAGGAGAGTGAAAGCCGGTAATCGATCAGGTCAGGGAAGATCGCCGGTTTGGGGTGAAGCGCGCGTCGAACGACATCAAACCCGCTGATCAATGAGGCTTTCAGGAAAAAACCCATGAAAAGAACGCCGCCCGAAATGGAAAACCGCCCGGTTGAGGACCGCTGCGCTTGACCCGAGATCCAGGCCGCCGTCAGGACCGCCGGCACCCCAAGGAGCGCGCTTTCCATCCGTGCGCCGGTCAACACCACCCAGATTATCCCGTACAACAGGATCCGGATGAGAAAGCCCGGCCAAGCGATAAAGTGGAGATCGTTTGCCGTGTTCGTACCTTTCATGGGTCAACCTGCTTCAAAGGGAACATCGCGCCTTGTTGATGCATATCGGCGTTAGGCATTATTTGCATCACGGTATCTAAAGGTGAGTGCCGCCTGCTTCGCTCTGCACGGCCGTGACACCGACAAGCCGGTCTTTCTTGGCTGTATCCGTCACGCGGAGAAAGCATCCCGATCGGCAGGACAACCATGCCCCTTCCTTTTTTGTTGCAGCTGCGATGTGATAACGCCGTGAATTTTTTCTTTGGTCAAAACAATTTGGGAAATATAGGGATCTAACCGGATTGGATCAAGCCTGTTACCTCATTAAACCGGGAATTATTTGAGGGCATTGGACCTTATACGGAAAGAGGCATGCCAACGGTAAATTTGAACCCGGAAAAAGCCATACCTTTGCCATCC